>JAISVZ010000217.1 GCA_031271295.1 Clostridiales bacterium
CCGTTATCCAAACTTCAAAAATCAATACTTATTGAGTTTGGTTTGACCGAAAGTGTTTATGAAGAGTTTTTAACCCAATAGATGTATGTGTCAAAAGTCATCGGGAGTTTAGGTTGTAACGGTAAGTTTGGACGGAGATACGCAAACACAGATAAGCCGCGCAGTGCGTACGGCTCAGTTAACAAATAGCTGGTACGTTACGGATGAAAACGGCGAAGGCTTCGGCTACAGCGCGGATTCGTTCCACCCGCTTCAAAAGCATGATGGTTACGGCGATGTTACGCTCACGCTAAACGGAAAAGGAACGGTAACGCTTGCATTTAGTGATAATTATCCGCCGCAGTCCGTATCCGTTCAGCGGTGGAACGCAATATACGCCGGAGCAGATTCGTTCGCGGAATTTGACAACGGAGAACCGGTTAATGTATCGGGATATACGTTTGAAGCCTACGACGACGGAAACGGCTATATTTATGAAGTACACGCGAAATGGAACGAGGGCGATTCATTTTATGTTTTCAGCACAAAATCTTTTTCGAACGGCTTAACCGATTTTGCATCTCCCGATTCTGATTTACCCGGCTTAACCGTGCGCCCGGTTCCGAATTCGTATACACTCGCAATGTCGAGCACTCCGGGCATTTGGCTGGATATTTCTTACACGGGCGAATACGCAGATGTAAGGTATCGCGCGGAAAACGGTACCTTTATTACGTGGATAAATAACGTTATAACCGACCTTGGAAACGATGTTACGGAAAAGAGCGAAACACAGGTGTATTGGAGTATTAGTCCGGACTTAACGGAAGCGGCGAAAAGCGACACGGTAACCGTTACCGTGCTTAACGCGGCACAGGAGCAGCTTGCCGAAACTACGCTGCTTATGTTATATGAAGACGGGCTTTGGACGGCGGTAAATGCTTCTCCGGCACCTTAATAAACACAAACCATTTACCGCGAATCATTGATTTTGTACGGGTTTCCGATTATAATCAAATCAACGTTACTTTTAATTTTTATTCGGGAGCAACTAAACAAAAAATACTTTTCGAGGTAATAAAATGACACCGACAGAAATACTGAAAAAATACTTTGGATACGATGAGTTTCGGGAAGGGCAATTTGATCTTATCGGCGCGCTTATTCTTGGCAGAGATGTTTTGGGCGTAATGCCAACGGGCGCGGGCAAATCCGTATGTTACCAAGTGCCTGCCATGCTGTTTACGGGCGTTACGCTTGTTATCTCGCCGCTTATTTCGCTTATGCGCGACCAAGTGCAGGCGCTTGTTGCAAGCGGTATAGCGGCGGCGTATATTAACAGTTCGCTTACGGATACGCAGTGTAACCGTGTGGCTGCAAACGCCCGCGAAGGGCAGTATAAAATAATCTACGTTGCGCCGGAAAGGCTGCTCTCGCCGTCAATGCTGGAGCTTTGCGCCGTTCTTCCAATATCGCTTATCGCCGTGGACGAAGCGCATTGTATTTCCCAATGGGGGCAGGATTTTCGCCCAAGCTATTTGGATATTCCCAAATTTGTGGATTATTTGCCCCATCGCCCGGTTTTGGCGGCATTTACCGCTACCGCAACAAGGCGCGTGCGCACCGATATATTGGAAACGCTGAAGCAGAACAATCCGCTTACGTTAGTTACCGGGTTTGACCGCCCTAATTTGTACTTTGAGGTTAAGCAGCCCGCCGATAAATATTCGGCGCTTGCGCAATATTTAAAAGAAAATGATAATTGCGGAATCGTTTATTGTTCAACGCGCAAGGAAGTTGAAAGTGTTGCCGGTAAACTTTTATCAGACGGCTACAGCGCCGCAAGGTATCACGCCGGGCTTTCAGACACCGAACGAAGCCGGGCGCGACGGCTTGCCCGCCGATTGCATCCTCTTCTATGCCCGCAGGGATATCATTACCGCTTTGTTTCTGATTAATAAAAGTGAAAATCCGCAGGAGATATCCCGAAATAAGCGTCTTTTAAACCACATGGAACGATACTGCGAAACGCAGGGCTGTTTGCGGCGCTTCATCCTTGAATATTTCGCAGAAACGGCAGCTTACGATTGCGGCAATTGCGGAAGCTGTAACGGCAGTTTTGATGAAACCGACGCAACGGTTGACGCGCAAAAAGTATTGTCGCACATAACGCGGCTTAATAAAGCCGGAAAGAGGCTTAGCTTTACCCATGCCGCAAATATCTTGCTTGGAAAATCCAACGATTTAACCGATATGCCTACTTTTGGAATTATGAAAGGCTATACCCGCCACTATATTCGCCGGCTAACTGACAAGTTGACGGCGCTTGGATATATTAACGAAGGTTACAATTTAAGCGTTACGCCAAAAGCCGGTGAGGTTTTGTTTAAAGGCGTAAAGATAATGATAAGAGGAGGCAACCCCCAAAAGGCCGAAAAAGCGCGGCAAATTGGCGCGGCTCGCGCGGGGGGAGCGGCACGAAACGGGGGCACATCACGCACTGCGAAAACATCACGCGCAGATAACGCGCAGATACAAAAATATGCCTATTCCGAGGATTTGTTTGCCAAACTCAAAGATGTTCGTCTAAAAATCGCAAGGGAAGCCCGCGTTCCAGCATTTGTCATTTTTTCCGACGCCACGCTTGTGGATATGTGCCAAAAACACCCGCAAAACGAAAGCGAAATGCTGGGTGTTAGCGGTGTGGGGCAAGTGAAGCTTGAGAAATACGGCGCTGCCTTTTTACAAGTTCTATGCTCCGAAGTGCCCAATACCAATGAGAAACAGCCGGAATATTCATCCGAATTGTTTAAACAGGAGGTTGCCATAAGCGGCGAACCGTTGCAGATTTCCCATGTTGCTGACAACATAAACGCCGTACTGCTCCGTTACGGCAAGCTTAAAACTACCGGCAAGAGGCTTAATGACCTTCTAATAGAGGCAGGTTATTTAGAGATTTCGGACAAAGTGAAAGTGCCTACCGAAAACGGAAAGATGCTTGGAATTACTACCGTTATGCGCCACGGCGAACACGGATATTATGCGCAGTGCCTGTTTGGGCCTGCCGCGCAGCGTATGTGTGTGGCTCTTACCGCGAAAGACCTTTAGCGAGAATTTAGCGCGAATAAACGAAAGTTTTACAAAAGGATAAAAATAATGTATTATAAAGGTATACTATTAAATAGAAGGAAGGGATAAAGTTGGCGAAATTTTTGAACAACAACGAAATTAACGATGAAATCCGTCATTTGGCGGATAAATGCACCAACCGTGTAATCCCGGTAGAGCTTTACGAAAAGTACAAGGTTAACCGAGGTTTGAGAGATAATAACGGTAACGGCGTTTTAACCGGGCTTTCAAACATTGCGAGCGTTACCGCCAAAAAAATTGTGGACGGCGAGGAAATTCCAACAGACGGCAAGCTGTATTATCAGGGGATAGATGTTGAGGATATCGTAGCGGGCTTTATAAAGGAAAAGCGTTTCGGCTTCGAGGAAGTAATTTATTTACTGCTTTTCGGCGAACTTCCTACAAAGGACGAGCTTGCGGAGTTTCAGTCGCTCCTAACAAGCTGTTGCAGTTTGCCGCCCAAATTTACAAGGGATATTATTATGAAAGCGCCGTCGAACAATATGATGAACACTTTGGCGCGAAGCGTGCTTATGCTGTATTATTACGACGATAACCCGGACGATATTTCAATTTTAAACGTTCTGCGCCAATGCATAAAGCTTATAGCGCAGTTTCCCATGCTTGCGGTTTACGGTTTCCAGGCGTTTTCGCATTACGAGAAGGAACAGAGCCTTATTATACATAACCCGGATTCCAACCTTTCCATTGCGGAAAATATTTTGTATATTCTTCGCCCCGACCAGCAATATACGGATTTGGAGGCGCGTATACTGGATTTGTCGCTGGTTTTGCACGCGGAGCACGGCGGTGGCAACAATTCCACATTTGCGGTTAGGGTTGTAACAAGTTCCGGCACGGATACCTATTCCGCGGTTGCGGCGGCTTTGGGAAGCCTAAAGGGGCCAAAACACGGCGGAGCGAATTTGCAGGTTATGAAAATGATTGAGGATTTAAAGGCAAACGTTAATAACTGGCAAAACGAAGGTCAGGTTGCGGATTATTTGCAGAAGCTTTTAAATAAGGAAGCGTTCGATAAAAGCGGCTTAATATACGGTATAGGCCACGCCATATACTCCCTTTCAGACCCTCGCGCAAAGCTTTTCGAATCCTTCGTTAAAAGCCTGAGCGTAAAAAAGAACCGGGAGGAAGAATACAACCTTTACAGCACAATAGCGCGAATAGCTCCGGAGCTTATAAAAGAAAAAAGACGCATGTACAAAGGCGTTTCCGCAAATATAGATTTTTATTCCGGGTTTGTTTACGATATGCTTAACCTGCCGCTTGAACTTTACACGCCGATATTCGCAATTTCACGAATAGCGGGCTGGAGCGCGCACCGTATAGAGGAGCTTGTTAACTCAAGCAGAATTATCCGCCCGGCGTATAAAAGCGTATCCGATATAAAACCTTATATCACACCGGATTTGCGGTAAGTAGTACAACAGCTAATGCTAATTCCAAATTTAAAAAGTTGAAGCCAAGCCCCCAAAATCGCCATGATTTTCGGCGTTTTTCAAGCGCGGTTTCAACTTTTTAAACGGAATTAGCATAAAATAAAGTGAAAGGATTTTATCTATGAATTTTAAATTGGAAATAGCGAAACGTATTTCGGAGCATTTAGGTAATGTTCCGGTTTCGGACATACTGCCGGGTATTGAGGTACCGCCAAACCCGGAAATGGGGGATTTTGCGTTCCCGTGTTTTAAGCTGTCCAAAACGCTTAAAAAATCTCCCGCGATTATTGCCGAGCAGCTTTCGGCGAGTTTCGCGAACGACGCTCTTTTGGAAAAGGCGCAGCCCGCCGGCGCGTACCTTAACTTTTTTATAAATAAATCGCTGTACGCCGGGGAAATTATAAAGGAAATTATCAAAAACGGCGTAAACTACGGCGCGGATAACAGTTATTCCGGCAAAAGGTATTTGGTGGATTATTCCTCCCCCAATATCGCCAAGCCGTTTCATGTGGGGCATATTCCAACAACCGTTATAGGGCACGCGCTGTATAATGTATTCAAATTTTTAGGGTGCGACATTATAAGCATTAACCATTTGGGGGATTGGGGAACGCAGTTCGGCAAACTGATTGTGGCGTACAAAAACTGGGGAAACGAAGCCGATGTTAAAAAAGGCGGCGTTGCCGAGTTAATGCGGCTGTACGTTAAATTTCACGACGAAGCCGAAAACAACCCCGCGCTTAACGACGAAGCTCGCGGCTGGCTTGTAAAAATGGAACACGGGGACGAGGAAGCGCTTGCGCTGTGGAAATGGTTTAACGACATAAGCCTTGACGAGTACAAAAACAACACCTACAAACGTTTGGGAATAGATTTTGATTATTACACAGGCGAGAGCTTTTATAACGACAAAATGGCGGACGTGGCGCGGGAGCTTAAAGAAAAGAACCTTTTAAAAGAAAGCGACGGCGCGATGATTGTGGATTTGGAAAACTGGGGAATGCCGCCCTGCCTTATTCTTAGGCGCGACGGCGGAACTCTGTACCCAACCCGCGATATATCGGCGGCGCTTTACCGCAAAAAAACTTTCGGATTCGACAAATGCCTTTACATTACCTGTATGGATCAAAACCTCCACTTTGCGCAGTGGTTTAAGGTTGTGGAACTTATGGGAAACACCTGGGCGCAGGATTTAATACACATACCGCTTGGGCTTATAAATTTTGAGGAAGGCAAACTTTCAACGCGTAAGGGTCATGTAATTTTACTGGACGATTTGCTTAACGACGCGGTTAAAAAAACAAGGGATATTATAGAGGAAAAAAACCCTTGCCTTAAAAACAAGGACGAAATTGCGGAAATGGTTGGAATGGGCGCGGTAGTGTTTAGCAATTTGTACAACAGCCGTATTAAAGACGTTAGCTTTTCATGGGAACGGGCGCTAAGCTTCGAGGGCGAATCCGGGCCGTATGTGCAGTATACGCACGCGCGGGCGGCGAGTATATTGAAAAAGGCGAGCGGATTATGTGCGACGGGGGCGGAAACAGGCGGCAATGGGGAAAGTGACGCGCAGGAAACGGGTAGCATTGAGGCAAGTGTTTCGCCGGAAACGGGCGGCAATGCGGCAAAAGATTTCAACTTTTCCGGTGTGGATTTTGCAAACCTTACCGACGAATATTCCCGCGAGGTACTGAGCATTTTAGATGCCTACCCTCAAAAAATTAAGGACTGCGCGGAAAAATTCGAGCCGTTTATTTTAAGCCGCGCTTTAATAGAACTGTGCCAGGCGTTTAATAAGTTTTACAACGCCAACATTGTTTTAACCGAGGACGCGGCGGTTAGAAACGCAAGGCTTGCGCTTGTATACTGCGTAAAAACTGTTTTGGAAGCGGGGCTTGGGCTTTTGGGGATTAAGGCTCCGGATGAGATGTAATAAACGGGTAACCGGGGGGAGTTGCTTTTGGGGTGTTCAAAGTATATGACGCCCAAGATTCCGGCAACATATGTTTTGGCGTATTTAATAACGGTAAGAAATATTTCGTTAAATTTGCGGGCGCTCCAACAGAGCGTTCCTGTATAAGTAAAGATGAAGCGATAAAAAATCTTAAACGCGCAGCGCCTGTCTATGGCGATTTGGCGCACCCAAATCTTATAAAACTTGTAACCTCCGAAGAAATAGGAGGCGGGTTCGCGATGGTGTTTGAATGGACTGACGCTGAATGTATGCACCCAATGTATCCTCGTTCACGCCTTAAGTTCATGCAAATGCCTACGGAAACAAGGCTTCAAGTTTTCGAGGATATACTGGCGTTTCATGCTCACGCCGCAAAAAAGGGATATGTTGCAATAGACTTTTACGACGGTAGTATCATGTACGACTTCGGCAACCGCAAAACGGTAATTTGCGATATTGATTTTTACGCGAAAATGCCTTATTTCAACAACATGTGGCGTTTGTGGGGCAGTTCGCGTTTTATGTCGCCGGAGGAATTTCAGCTTGGTGCGGCAATTGATGAAATAACAAATGTTTACACGATGGGGGCGGCCGCGTTCGCGCTGCTCGGCGATGAACGTGATAGACGCGCCAAAAAGTGGAATCTGAGCCAAAAGCTGTTTGATGTTGCCAAACGAGCCGTTAGTGATGAGCGCCAAACACGGCAGCAATCTATAGAGCAACTTATAAATGAATGGAACTTGGCGAAGTAAACAAGGCATCTGGTTGACACAGATATTATAGCGGACACCCTGCTGAGTTTACATTATGCGTAAATTCAATATATTTGTGTGAAAACATTCTATTTCAAATGGCTATCCCCTTGATGGAACTATCAAAAATTATCTGGCAAATTGACTATATCATCATACGTTGCAGGGTCGCAAACAACAGCTCCTTCGAGCAATCGATAAAACAAAAGCCCTCT
>JAISVZ010000009.1 GCA_031271295.1 Clostridiales bacterium
TTTAATTTCATTGTTATTCATTTAACGCACTCCATTCAATAAATTCAGCAGGCACTTTAGCATCACTCTTCTATTATTCTACACTATTTGTATTCTTTTTCAATAATAAATTTTTTGCAGTTACTGTTCACGCTTCGCCGAATAAGCTACTCGACGATTTATGCATTTTTGAATAATAGGGCGACGCTATTCTTTTTTGCGGAATGATGACATTTTTTTGTCATCATTCCAAACATCAAGCCGTTATTTTTACAGTTCTTCGCGTAGCTATCCGGCAAGGGTTGCAGAGGCTTCGGCGTAAATATTGCCCGCACTTTGTGTAGCTGTTATCCTCGCCGAATTTGGCGTAAAAATGCGGGCAATTATTAGCTTTTAGTTCTCCGCAACGTACATCTAAATTGCTATCTGCGGAAAATGAAAATGTCAGATTATTATTCAAAGATATAAAAGTTGCTGCCAAATAAAAAAAATATGCTTTTGATGGCTTCGCCTTTCTGCCGTTAGAGCTTGGCAAAAATAAGCAGCGTGTTGCTTAAACCATTTCCTCAAAACATATTTTACATAAGTTTTTTATTTCTGATATGCGGCTGTGCGCTTGTGCTTTTTCGTGAAGGTATCATACTTTACGAAAAATGAAAATACTTATAATTTTTCTGCTCGGATAATATGTATATCGAACTTTTTACATTTTACATAATATCTTTAATTAAATCAAGCCTTTTAATTTTAAATTTACATTAATTGTTCTGTATATGTATAATTTAGTCTCCAAATTTTAAACAAGGAGATGAGTGCATGGCGAAAACAGGCAATAACACATACAAGCGCCAAGATGGGAACTGGGAAGGGCACAATATAAAAAGCGATTTCAATGAAAAATTAAGCGATGATTGTTTATTACAAAATCAGAATTTCACCGAAGGTACACAGTTAACATTTGGCGAAGCGGCCGAGCAGTGGCTTTATAACGCTTCTATAAGGATAAAAACTTCCACCTACGCAAGTTACTTAGGAGTGCTTAGCAACCGTATTCTTCCCATAATGGGAGGCTATAAGCTTCAAACATTTTCATCCTCTTTAATTGACAGTTTTACAAAAACTATGCTGAGTACCGGACGCAAGGATGGCAAAGGCGGTTTATCCCCAAAAACCGTACGTGATACCTTGGTCGTTGTAAAAAGTATTTTGGATTTTGCTCATAAAAGCAATCCTTCCGCATCAGATTTAAAAATAACATACCCAAAAAGCGGCAGAAAGTTAATAAGAGTGTTCTCAAGGCATGAGCAAAACGCTTTGGAACAGGTTTTAAAGGATAAGCCTGACAAATACAAAACAGGAATATTGTTATGTCTTTACACAGGGCTTAGAATAGGTGAGATTTGTGCGCTTCTGTGGAAGAATATTTCACTTGATATGGGCGTTATATCGGTAAAGCAAACACTGCAACGGGTAAAGAACATGGATAAATCCGCTTCTAACAAAACAATGATAATTATAGATGCTCCTAAAACCATATGCTCTATTCGGGATATTCCGCTCTCCTCAAATATGGTTAGACACTTATCCGCTTTTTATACGGGCGAGGACGGATATTTTTTGTCGGATTCAAGGTCTGGAATTACCGAACCGCGTACGCTGCAAAACCATTTTAAAAACTATGTTAAAACGGCGGGGATAGCTTCCGCAAATTACCACTGTACCCGGCATACCTTCGCTACAAGATGCATTGAGGCGGGAATGGACGTGAAATCGCTTAGTGAAATTTTAGGGCACTCAAATGTAAACATAACCTTGAACCGATATGTACATTCTTCATTCGAGCAGAAAAGAGAGGGAATAAATCAGTTGGAAAAATTGTTCGAATAGGTTTTTTCGCCAACAATAAATAAGCCATATATCAACGCCGCAACTTTCCCGTGTTTAAAGGGCTGCGGCGTTGTTTTCGTAAAGTATGATACCTTCACGAAAACGAAGGTTATTGATTTGGAGGCAAAAATGTCCGAAAAAAGCCTTAAATCAAACCAATCCACGGCAAACCTCAAAACGGTTGTGCGAACTGTTAAGCAGTATTCAAAGCCTTTACCGGCAGAAACAATGGAATTTTTAACAGGTATAGCCAAGGATTACGCAAAGGTAAAAGCATACGTATACGCCCGTTATTCCGGCATAGGCTCTCTTGGCAAAATTTATCCGGGCTTTACGGTGATAAATGAAATTAACCTAACGGGGTTAAGGCAGGAGCTTAACCTGCCCTATGACTATTATTCAATTGCTATATTGGACGCGCTTGGCAGTATCAAAAGCGAGTGGAGCAAATTAAAGGCAAAAATAATATCACTTGTGCGGCAAAACGAAAACCTGACGGATGCGCAGCGGCATTATATTTACGCGGTTTTAAAGCAGGACAAAGTATATTCGGCAGTGCTTAACAGGCAGGAATTAGAACGCCCGGCTACTGCTGCGGCAGACGAACTAAGCACAAAGAAGCTGAACAATTTAATTTGCCGCCTTACAAGGAAATATAAAACCAAACCGGAGGCAAATTTATCAGGAGTGTACTTTAAAGCGGACAAGCACGCGTACCGTTATAAAAAAGGCGGCATAACCCTTGCATCCCGAACGCCTTACGAAAGAGTGTTTATTCCGCTTACGGACAAATGCAAATACACAAAACAAATTACAGTAAGGATTAACGAAAAAAACGCGGAAATAAATATTCCCGTGGAATCGAAAGTTAAAACCCATGAAGACTACATAAACAAGGTTGCGCTGCATATAGGATATTCCGTAATGCTGACAACTTCCGGCGCAAATGAATACGGCGGCAAGTTAGGCGCACTTTTATCCGAAAGGGCAAACCGCATAAGCGGAAAACTAAAAGCGCGGGGAGAATATTACGCTACCGTTCGCAAATATACGCAATCCGGAAACATCCGGCGGGCTAAAACAATTGAGCAAAACAACCTTGGCAGAATAAAATTTGTTTCCCAAAACAAGCGGGAGTTAGAGCAGATTAAAAGCTACATTAATGAAGAAATAAACCGGATGATTGAAACAGAAAAGCCCGGCGAAGTTGTAATTCCGGCAAAAAACAAAATGTTCTCGAAACACATGTCTAAAGAAAGCCGGTATAAGCTGTCCCGTTGGCTTGTTGGGTTTATAAGGGAAAGGCTGAAATTTAAATGCGCCTTGCACAATATACAGGTAAAAGAGGTTAGCGCGGCATATACCGTTTCGGTATGCGAGGCATGCGGCGCGGCAGGGCAAAGAACTAACATGACGTTTGTTTGCGGTAAGTGCGAGGCTAAAATTCCTTCCGCGTTAAACGCCGCACGTAACTTTATGAAAAAGGCTGACGGAGTATTTAACATACCGGAATGTTTGCTGAAAAATAACAACTGTTCTGCGGAATAAATTTCCCCCTGCGGGAGATTTCACCGAAAGGAACCGCAGATTAAGCTTATTTAAAAGTATAAAAAACGGCGTTATGAGACTGTGACGTATTTACAGTGCACTCGGTACGCCAAGACCCGAAAGGGAGCGAAGCCGCCGAAAGGTGGCAAACCCGGAAAAAAGGGTTCGAGTGTGGGATTTTTAAATAATGTGTTGCCGGGTGGTGAATTTTTGTTGGACAAAAAAGCGCAAAATGCACCTTGGGGCATTTACGACGACAGCGCGGATTTCCATCGTGCTATGGCACGATCAGACTGTTACTATGGTGACAACAGCTCTGCGGTACCATTATACCAGAAAACGGGAAATCCGGTTATGATACAGATGTTAGATAACAACGGTTCCGAAGATAACAAATATCCGCATATAAAAAACAGGAAGTTAGCTTTTAAAAGTACGGCGTTTGACGGAGAAAATTATTGGTTTGCAAACAGGTGGTATAACGCGCTTATTAAGATGAACAGAAAAAGCGGAGAAACTCAGTACATTGGTACGTTCCCGGGTGAAGCAATATTTCAAACGGATTTATATTTTGGATGTTTGTATTTTAACGGCAAGGTATACTTTGGCCCACAAAACGCAAAAAATATCGCAATTTATGATATAGAAAAGAGCCAGTTTAAAACAATGGAACTTAGAGCTCTTGAGGAACTAAATTGTCAATTAGATAGAGTGGAAAATAACACGCCAAGATTTATGTTTGTTATTTCTGACGACGATAAATATATTTACCTTTCTCCTACCCGAAGCTATCCGGCTATAATTCGAATAAATATACAAAGCCAAGAAGCGGAATACATAACGGATTATTTGAGAGCTATCGACGAGCGTTACTTTAAGTTTTACGAATATTACAGTTTCAAAAAATGCTTTGTTGACGGTGATATCCTATGGATACCTTCATCCAAATCCAATGCTGTTATCAAATATAATATGCAAACAAAAGAATCGTTAATGTTAGTAATTGAAGATAACAGCATTGAGAACATACTTGTGAACGGCGGCTATATTGGCGAGTATCTTTGGTATAACGGTTGTTTTTGGATTTCTTTGGTTTTACCTTCGCGTTCAATTTATTTCGGAAGTATTCTGCAGTGGGACAGCGAGCAAAACAGGATAATAAAACATACTGATTTGAAAGATGTTGTGGAATACGAAGAAGGCTATCAATTATCATTGTTACGTGGTATTTATACCGACAGATGCTTTTGGTACGTAAGTGACTACAGTGGTAAAAGTATTAAGATTAATGCTTTTACAGGAGAAATAAGATCATCACATAAGTTTGATAGCCTATCAATGTTAGCAAGAGAAAAAGGAGAGCATCTTTCTTATTTTACTACGACTTTCTCGCAAAACAATATAATCTGCCTTTTTGCATCCAGCAATTTAGGAAATATTATAAATGTTATGATTGAATATGATACTAAAAATAACTCGTTTCAGCGTTTTGATTTAGAATTAGACAAAAGAACCGCAGATGTGTATTTAGAAGGAATTAACAAAACGGAACTTTTACGGAAATTGTTCATGAATATATCGCAAACAGTTTTATATGAGGCGCAGTCTGATTCCTTATATAATTTTTCGGAATATATATGCAAGGTATTGAATACACAAAAACCGGAAACCGTAGAGGAATACAAACCGTGCGGCGGTGAAATCTATACGTCAGTTAAAAGCTTGATAATGGATTAATAATGGCTAATCGGAAAAACGAGGCGGTAGACAATAAGTTTGAATTAACAGCGTTTTGATGAGTAATTTCAGATGTGCGCAGTTGTTGAATACTATATTGGGAATGTGATTAGTTCTGACTTTGATGAGGGGTGGTTTTAGGAAATGGGTTTGGATAACACTATACAGGTTGCGTATGCGCTAAACGATAACTTTACGATGTTTACTTGTGTATCTATGACATCATTATTGCATAACACTAAACGATGCGTGCATTTTCATGTTTTTGAAAATAGCTTATCGGAGGAAAATAAAGATACACTGCGAGGCATAGGAGAAAAATATCCAAACGGGGAATGGACGTTTTACCATGTTGAAAGCAGTGATCAGTTTGTCATTGGAAACGAAACTTATCTAACTGTAGAAACCTATTTTAGGGTATTTATTCCTTCATTATTGTCCAGTAATGACAAAGTACTGTGGATTGACGGGGATACTGTAATCGACGGCGATATTTCCGAGTTATGGGATGTAGATATGTTGGGATACTGTGTTGCCGGTTGTTTAGAGCCGGCTGTGGTTGGCGGTATTGAGAAAAAACCGAAAGAAATTAAAAATCACTATTTTAATGCAGGTGTTATGATTTACAATTTAAGTGAAATAAAGAACTCAAAAATAGATTTGCATTCTAAGGCAAAAGAAATTGCACCTCAGTTGTTAAATAAATGTTCTGATATGGGATTTAACTTTCATGAAGACCAAGATTGTTTAAATTATATTTTCAAGGGAAAGGTTAAATATTTGCCGCCGAAATACAATAGCAAGCACACATTCGTGCAAAGTCGGGATACATTCACAATAAAGGAACAAAAAGAGGCTTTCTTGAAACCCTTGATTATCCACTATGGAGGGCGGGACTTGCGTACTATTAGCGAGCTAAATGTTGCAACACAAAATCCTTTTTGGGATACGTGGTGGAACTATAAACAATTGACTATTTTTTTTACGGATGCTGATGAAAGAAAATTGCTTGAGTATTCTGAGCGAATAAAAAGCGCCAACAAAACATTGTTTCCTGAAGCCTACAAAGCAACTTACCGTTACAAGATATTCGACAATATGGCGAAACAATTACGACACAAGGGAAAGAAGATAGCTGTGTGGGGGAACAATGTTTTTCTCCGTTATCTAATTGTTATTTTAGCAATGAACGATATTGAAGTAAGCATTATTGTAGATGGTATGCCAAGGAATTATTTTGAACAGGTATATGACCTTGTTGTACAACCATCCGAGACACTGCGTGGAAAAGCTGATGAATATTTCATTATACTAAGCATGTCAGATAAAGCAGTATCGAACAAAGTAAAGGGCATTTGTATGCAATACGGATATGAAAAGTCGGATTATATATGGGTGTTTGATGAATCTTATCTATGATTAGGGGAAAACTATGTTGAATATTATTGATAATGTTACACCAGAAATTCTGATTCCTCATGAATTACTGACATTTTGTGAAATGACAAAAAGCGAACGTGAATTTACAGCTAAAGCTGTTGCTTTTGCCAAACCTAAGAAAATACTCGAAGTTGGGGTATCCGCCGGGGGTAGCACAGTTGTTTTGCTTGAGGCAATAAAATCTATGCCGGAAACACGAATTTGTTCAATTGATGTTAGGGAAAGATGGTGGCAGAATTCTGAAATGCCTGTTGGGTGGATGGTTAATGTAATGTATCCGAATGGCAATTCACAGTTGCAATTGCACACAGGAAAAGACCCGTCAGAGTTGTTACCATCTATGAATGAAAAGTTTGATTTTCTATTATTGGATACTGCACATATACACCCGGCTGAAACATTAAATTTTTTGACTGTGTTACCTTATTTGACTGAGGATGCGTTTGTAGTACTGCACGATATTGGGTTGTTTAGTAGAACCAACTCTGAAATTAGCAATGCTTCCAAGCTCTTATTCGACACAGTTACAGCGGAAAAATGTGAATTATTTAATTACGAATATCAGCTAAGCGAACACAGCAATGACAGTGTAATTCATTTTCCAAATATCGCGGCATTTAGATTAAATGCTGATACACGTAAATATATTCGCGATGTATTTTCAATGCTTAGGTTTTCATGGGGAATGATGCCAATGCGGTTAAGCAATATTTATGCTGTGTTGGAAAGCAATTACGATGAAGAGTGTATGTTTATGTTCAAAACAAGCGTAGCGGTAAATTTAAGCTATTTATACTGCGCACGGAGCTACAATTTTTCATCGATTGGGAACATATTTTGTTTCCTATTGGATAATTACGTAAAGATATTATTTAAATTTAAAGAATATAGCCGAATTGTGCAGCATGGTGCCGGAAAGTTTGGTGTATATTTTTTAGGCTTAGTTAACGGTTTAGGATTTCGCCCGCCAGACTTAATTTGGGACAAAAATTATGATCAAATAAAGGAAGTAGACGGTATGGCAGTAACACCTCCTGATTATTCTATTTTAAATGAAAGTGATCTGGTTATTATAGCAGTTGCTGATGTAACATCAGCACACTCGTTGCTTGCTAATCGCTTTTACTGCCCATGTAAAAACATTTACACCTTTAAAGAATTTTGTTCTAACTTTTCTTAAATAATGTTCATCAAACAAGCATAATTAAGCACGGAGGCTAAGTAGTGATAGTGAAAGACAAAATACGGTTATTTTATATTGCAGGACCTGCTCAAGCATTAAATGTTATGAGTATTTTGTACGAAGACGGGATATCAAGCGGTACATACGATATTGCGTTGATTGGCGGATTTACAGTCAACGCAAAGAATAATAAGGAAATTATGGAGGCTACAACAAACATAATTAAAACTCATAATTGGGCTATGCTTAAAGATATAAGCCCCTATGAGAGCAAAATAGAACAATTATACAATGATTGTCATTACAAAGATTGTGAATACGAAATAGCAAAAATGACGAACACAGAAAGAGTAAATGAATTATATATTTTGACTAATTCTAGAAGTGCTATGACCATTATGATAACAAGAACGTATGAGTGCTTTGCAAAGATAAGTATTTATGGAGATGCTTTTGGCATAATTGACTCCTCTATTGGAAACAACTTTTCTAAGATTGACGAAGTTCGTGTTTTCCTACCGATTGAATACAATAAAGGTTTTTTGACACACATTCCACTACGTATTATGCGTAGAAAATCACTTCTTTATGTTATAGATAATTATTTAGCAGTAAATAGAGAAATAAAAAGTGCATTGACTGAATTAGGGAAGCAAGTAGACGAAGACAGTGTTTTAATTACTACTGTGCAATTTGCAGAATGGAATATGATGGATTTAGAAGACGAAATTGATATGTATGTAAAATCGGTAGTAAGGAACGTTAAACCCGGATGTAAAGTGTTTATTAAAGAGCATCCACGGGTAGTAATAAAAGAACGAGTTTATATGCTGATGAAGAGATTGACTGATAGCGGCTATAAGTGCGTTCATATTAATAATGCAATTTTGCGTTTTGCTCCTGTTGAGTGTATTTGCCGTAAAATAAAATTCAAATTACTGATATCAACCGCATCTACTTCAGGGTTAAGTGTAAAATATTTATTTAACTATCCTGTAGATTTGGGCGTTGACGTTGAAGACATAAGTAACTTTAAACGCGGAGACTATTTAAAAATATTTATTACAGGAATGAAAAAGGCTTTAGATAATTTGCAAAGATGGGATATGAAATCAATTTTATACAGCTTCGTAATCTCTCCTCACAATTATATGGAATCAAATAAAGTTTCAGACGAAAAAAAACAAGATATATCTGTGGATAAATTATTTGAAATGCTAAATAAGAAATATTACAGAAGAGGGAAACGGTTAAGCGATGAAATAAAAAAACTCTCTGTAAAAAGTTTGGCTGTTTACGGAATGGGGCGTGTTGGAAACAAGATCGCAGTAGATTTTGTTTTTGATAATGATTTGGAAGTATACTTGCTTGATACATTTATTGCGGGAAAAAGGTACTACACAAAGGCAATTCTTGCACCGGAAGAACTAAGGCGCAGTGTAGATTGTGTGCTTATTACAGTATTAAGCGAAATAGGTATTCAAGAGATAAAAAAAACATTAGACGAAAAACATATTAATGCTAAAAGGATTATTACAATATTTGATTTAATTGGTGAGTGTTAGCTCTCTGTGCGAAAGTATAAAGGAGTGAAAGTGGAATACAATGGAACACGAAAACAAAATAAATGTTTCGATAATTGTGCCTGTTTATAATGTTTCTTCTTACCTTAGACGTTGCCTCGACAGTTGCATAAGCCAAACAATGGAGGATATTGAAATTGTTGTAGTTAACGATTGTTCTCCCGATCCGTTAGATAGTGTTATTATGCGCGAATATGAAAGCCGTTACCCAGATAAGGTACATTGTATATGGCATAAAAAGAACACTCGTTTAGGCGGCGCAAGAAATACCGGTATAAAAGCAGCGGCAGGGGAATTTATATATTGTTTGGATAGTGACGACTATATAGAACCGGACTTGTGCGAAAAAATGTATGGCGCAATGATTGACCGAAATTCTGATATGGCAGTATGTGATTTTGAGAGAATTGAAGGAAATAAAGTAATACGTTATTGGGAGAGTAATGGAGATTTTACATCCAATGAACCGCTCGACAGGCTTAAAGATTTAAAAAATCATTCAGCATGCGCAATAATGATACGCAAGTCATTAATTACTGAGAATGATTTATTCTTTCATGAACAAGTGTTTTGTGAGGATTTATTATGCGTTTTATGGTATTTGCCGGCGATAAAAATAGCAAGAGTTCATGAAATGTTATATCACTATGTAAAGCGCGATAATTCGATTAGTCAAGGCGGAAATTTTGAAACATACAAGTTAGGATTAGAAGAGATATATTTAATTTTAAATATGAAGTACTTTAGTTGTCTGGATAAAAAAGTAAAGGAGTTAGTCTTTTTATATTTGATAACGACTGTAACAAGATGGACTCTGCAAGTTTATATGTGTCATCCTGATAAGATTAAATATTTCAACAGAAAAACTTTATTATTAGAAAATGCTTTAGGATCTAAAGTGAGTACATTTGAAACTGTATCTTTTCAGAAGAATTTTGTAATAAATATATTAGATTTTATTATTTCGAATAGCGGCAATGAGGATTTTATAATTGAATACTATGCATACTATCATTGCCAATGGAATTTACGTAGTCTGAAAGCTTGTAAATATTTTTTATCAAAATATAAAAAAAAGAGAATAACGATATGGGGTGCCGGTAAAATGGGAAGGTTAAACGCACATAATTTTTCTCTTTTGGGTGTAAATTTTGAGGTGACGGATTATGATGAAAATCTTCACGGAGTTAAAATTGAGAATGGATCAGTTGTTAAACCATGGTCTGAGTTGCAATCTCATACGGACGTTGTTATTTCATCTGTAGATGGGAGTTATTTTGATATTGTTAAAATCGTGAGATCAGATTTACCAAATGTTGAAATTATAGATTATCATAAATTATATGATTGGTATCTATAAAATACATAGAACCATGTAGAAATTTTTCGAAAGCGAGTTTTACTGATGACCAACACAATTCATATCGCATATGCGTTGGATGATGCTTTTTTAGAATATACCTGTGTTTCCGCCGTTTCATTGCTTGCAAATACTAAACGCAACGTATGTTTTCATATTTTAGAAAGCAGACTGTCGGACGAGGGTAAAGAAAAACTGCGCCTTTCGTCGGGAAACCGCCGGGATGTGGAATGGCAATTTCATCACATTAACCAAAATGAAATAGGTTTTAGTACGCACAACGTCAGCATTACAGACGAAACATACTACAGATTAGCCTTGCCCGACATTTGTGCCAAATTGGATAAGGTTTTGTACATCGACGGAGATACAATTGTAAACAGAGACATTGCCGAGTTGTATGATACCGAATTGGATGAATATATGGCGGCTGCCGCGTATGAGGACAGTCCTTATTCTATTGATCCAATAAGAAGGGATATATTGGAGTTTGGCGAAGAAGACCGCTATTTTCAAGCGGGAGTTTTGTTGATAAATTTAAAATTGTGCCGATCTTCAAATTTATATAATAATGCGGTTAGTTGCGTGATTGAATTAAGGAATAAATTCATTGAAAACGGCGTTTATTGGATGGACGATCAAGATGTGCTGAACTACTTGCTAAAGGGCAAAATTAAATATTTACCTCCAAAGTATAATTTTTGTTTGTATAATCGCATGGGGATAATAGGGGATAATTTCTATTGTGTCCGAGAGTGGGCGGAAGCAATGAACAATTTTGTCATTCTGCACAATTGTGGGAGATCCAAACCTGTTATTCGCGGACGGGAAGCTATTTGGAATCCGCATTATGAACTGTATTACAAATATAAAAACATATCTCCGGTTAAGGATGATAAAGATATCAAAAGAATATCTGAATACAAAAAATCAGAAGCATCGTTAGAAAGCGGTATAGTCCTTAACTCTATTGATTATATCAATTTCAACAAATTCAAAACAATTGAATACGCGTGTGAAGTTGTAAAGAAAGAAATAGGAAACCGAAAACTGATAATTTGGGGGAACACCGAGAATGTACGGTTATTGATTGTTATGTTTGCTCACGCAGGCTTATCTGTTAATGGGATCGTTGACGGACTTGTAAAAAATGAGGGAAAACGTGTATTTGATCATTTGATAGAATCCCCTAATTTTTTGTACGGAAAAAGCAAAGAGTATTTTGTTGTAACGTCGATGATTCAAATGCAAGTATTTAATAGGGTACGAAACGTTCTTTCGGATTATGGTTATGAAGATTCGGATACATACTATGTTTTTGAAAAATCACACCATTCGTTAAGCGATTGCGTAATAAAAAAATGAGGCGCTGATATGCAAACAAAAGTTTCAATGGTAATTCCTTGCTACAACAAGGAGGCTTATATTGCCAAAACATTAGAATGCGCATATAACCAAAAATGGGGTAACTTAGAGATAATTATCATTAATGACGGCTCAACTGACGGCACACTTGAAATAATTAAGCAATGGGAACCAAAGCTTACTTCACGAGGGTATGAAGTTATTATAATTAATCAACCCAATGAAGGTGTAGCCTCCGCAACTAAAAACGGCTTAATTAGATCAACCGGGGATTATATATGTTTTCCGGATGCAGACGACAGTTTTAGCCCTTATTATGTTTCTAATATGGCTAAAGTGTTGGACGATTTTGATGATGTGAACTGGGTTTGGTGCAATATTGACGCAGAAAAAACACTAAGCAATATTAACCGTAAAGACAGAATTTTACTACTACTACTACATAAATATGTTTTTTGGTCTATCTACAATAAATTATACAGAAAATCCTATATTTTTAAGTGCGGCGTTGTTGAAAAATTTGTTAACTCACGATTATCACAGGAGCCGCAGTTTTTTATACCTTTAGCTGCGGGAGGTTCTTTTCCGTATTTACTGAGCGAACGATTGTATTTTTATAACAAAACAGTCGATTTTTCAATAATGAATATCGCCCGGAAAAGTTTTGATTGTATTAAAACATTTTGGGAAGGCTATCGTGATTTGGAAATTGATGTGTTGGAGGCGCACGATTTAAAAAATGAAATAAATGAATTTGCTGTTGATATTGCTTTTTACAGAAATATCTGTAGAGAGTGCATGGCTTTAGAAAACAATGTATGGAATATACTATCTTTCAGCTTAGAATCCTTAGGCGATGAGTTTCATGATGCTTTTTGGAAACAAACAATGAATTGTGATATCGCATTTTCGCTTATTTTTGAAGCAGAACCGAAAATTCCGAAAAAATTTACAGAAGCTCTTTCAAATGCAAAAAAAGTTGTATTTTGCTGCTGCCTTAGTAGTATAGGAAAAATGGCGATACCTAAATTAACCAGCTTAGGTATAGTTCCGGATTTACTTTGGGATTTAAATGCAAAAGACCATTATGACAAAATTAAAAAACCGGATTATGCATCCTTAAATAAAGACGATTTGCTCTGTATTTTTTCAATTAATGAATATATTATCAACGATATTCGTGAAAATGTTCAGAATGATGTTTATGTGTTTTCCGCACAAGAAGTACAAGATTATATTTTTTGGAGGCATTTTCATATTTTAAAACAAAATAAGGGAAAAAAGTGTTTTTCACTCGTTTAAATGGAGTTGTTATAAAAATGAAAAAAATAACCGCCCTTATACCAATGAAAGGGCATAGTGAGCGGGTACCGGGCAAGAACTTACGCAAGCTTAACGGTAAACCGCTTTTTTACTGGATTATTCGCGAATTGCTAATATGCGCGGATTCGGTGTGTGTGGATACGGACAGCGAAGAAATTATTAGCTCGGTTAAATCGCATTTCGATAATGTGAGCTTTATTCTTCGCCCCAAAGAGTTAAGGGGCGACGCGGTTTCAATGAACCGCATACTTGAAAACGACATTTCACAGCTTAATTGCGAACATTTTATACAGGCGCACAGTACCGGCCCGCTTTTAACGGCAAATACAATCAGCGGCGCAATAAAAACCTATTTTTCTAATTTAAATGAATACGACAGCTTATATTCTGTTTCCGCAGTTCAGGCGCGGTGTTTTACAAGCGACGGCAAGCCGGTAAACCATAATCCGGACGAACTAATACAAACACAGTATCTTAAACCTGTATTGGTAGAAAACTCGGGATTTTATATTTTCTCGAAGAAAAGTTTTGCAAAAAACAAGCGTCGTATTGGCGAAAAACCTTATTTGTACCCTATTGACCAATATGAAGCAATTGACATAGATAACGAAAATGATTTCGCGGCAGCCGAAGCGCTCTGCGCCGCTTGGAAGGTAAATTAAATATATAAGGAGTTTGATTATGAGTTTGCTATTAGAAAAAAAACAGATAGATAAAAAACGGTTGTTTTATATTAACGGGCCTGCTCAGGCGTTAAATGCTATGAGTATTTTGCATGAGGAAGGGGTAACAAGTGAAACCCATGACATTGCGCTAATAGGTGGAACCGGAGTTGATATTGAACATAACAAAGAAATTATTAAGGTAATATTAAGTATAATAAAAACTCATAGATGGGCTGTAATTAAAGATATAAGTTCATATGAAGACAATTTGAAGCAATTGTACTCGAATTATTATTTTAGGGACTGTGAAGAAGAAATTTTTAAAATAGTGGGTACAGACGCGGTAAATGAAATATACATGTATGCGAGTAAAGGTTCGGTCACCACTATGATTGCGCGAGCATATGAGAGATTTTCCAAAATAATTATATTTGGAGATACTTTTGGCATTGTTGATTCTTCTTTAGGTCATCACTACTCAAAAATTGATGAAATACGTGTTTTTTTGCCAGTCGAGTGCAATAAAGGATTTTTAAAGCATATACCGTTACATATTATGCCGAAAGAAACTCTTCTCCATGTAATTGATAATTATTTATTAAGCGATAAGAAGTTAGAAGAGGCGTTGGCTGTATTAGAGAGACAAGTTGATGAAAACAGTGTTTTAATTACCACTGTTCAATATGCTGAATGGGATATGATGGATTTAGCTCACGAAGTAGAAATGTATGTAAAAGCGATAGTAAAGAATGTTAGCTCTAAAAGCAAAATTTTTATTAAAGAACATCCGAGAGCTCAATTTAAAAAACGGATTTCCATGTTGATGAGAAGATTAAAGGAAAAAGGCTATCAATGTGAACATATCAATGATGCGGTTTTGCGTTTTGCTCCTGTTGAATGTATTTGCCGCAGGGTAAAATTTAAATTACTAATATCTACGGCATCTACTTCGGGATTAAGCGTAAAGTATTTACTAAGATATCCTGTTGATTTCGGAGTTGATGACGATGATATAAAAAATTTCAGACGCGGAGATTATTTTAAAATATTTGTAACGGGCATGAAAATGGCGTTACATAATTTAGAAAGCTGGGATATGAAATCCGTTTTGTACAGTTTCGATATTTCTCCATGGAACTATCTTGAATCCTATAAAAGAGGAGCCACATACTCAAACTCAAATTCAGTACCGGCAAATACTATATTTGAACAGATAAATAAAATATATTATGAAAAAGGAAACAGGTTAAGCGACTCAATTAAAAAACATTCTATGAAAAGTGTAGCGGTTTACGGTATGGGTCATATTGGGAGAAAGATAGCGGTAGATTTTGTTTTTGATAATGGTTTAGATGTGTATTTACTTGATTCATTTAAAGCGGGAGAAAGTTACTACACAAAAGTAATTCTTTCACCGGAAGAGTTTAATGAATCAGTTGATTGCCTACTTATTACGGTATTGGATGAAACAATGATTGAAGATATAAAAAGAACAATAGAAGCGAAGGATATTACCGCAAGCAAGATAATAACTATTTATGATTTAGTTAAGTAATATTACCGTCACATAATACGATTTCGCGGCTGCGGAAGTGATCTGCGCCGCATGGAAAGGGAAATAACATACAAATGGATAACAACGCAAAAAAGATACTCTTATCCGCACCGTACATGCTGCAAGAAGGCAGTATGTTTGACGATTTTTTCCGCGAACACAACCTTAGCGTTACCCGCGCGGATATAATTGAACACATGAGCGAGGAAGAACTGCTTGAAGTAATTGAGGAATTCGACGGCGCAATTTGCGGGGACGACCCGTTTACAAGGGCAGTTTTTGAAAAGGCAAAAAAACTGAAAGTTCTTTGCAAATGGGGAACTGGCATTAATACAATCGACCTTAATGCGGCGGCGGAATTCGGCGTTAAAGTATGCAACACGCCAAACGCCTTTTCACACCCGCTTGCGGAAACCGTAATGGGCTATATGCTGAATTCTGTAAGAAATATAACGGTATCCACCGAAGAAATGAAGCGCGGTATATGGAGTAAAATCCGTTGTTTTACTTTATCCGAAAGAACTCTGGGCATTATAGGCATAGGCAATGTTGGAACACAGGTTGCAAAACGTGCGGCGGCGTTTGGAATGAGGATTTTAGGCAACGATATACGCTCTATCGCGCCGATTATTTTGGAGCAGTACGGTATTGAAATGGTAAGTAAGCAGGAAATTTACGAACAGGCGGATTTTATTACAATCCACTGTGATTTAAACGAAACGTCCTACCATTTGTTTGATAAAACCGCGTTTAACGCGATGAAGCGCAAGCCTTTTATTATAAATACGGCAAGGGGCGGGCATATTGAACATTCGGCGTTGCTTTACGCGCTTAAAAACAAACTTATAAGCGGCGCGGGTTTGGATGTTTTTGAAACGGAACCGCTACCGAAGGACGACGAACTGCTTACGTTTGAAAATGTGTTTCTTGCGCCGCACAATTCCAACAGCAGCCCGAAATATTGGAATATGGTACATAAAAATACGCTTAAAAATTTGATTGAGAATTTATAGGAGATAAAAGCATGAAAAAGGCAGTATTAATCACGGGGGTTTTCGGCGGGATCGGCTACGCAAGCGCAAAACTGTTTAAACAAGAAGGCTGGGACGTAATAGGTGTTGACAAGCAAAAAAGGGACGACACCGAAAATGCGGTTGATCTGTTTATTGAAAAGGATATATCGAAATCCGAAAATATAAACGCGATTTGGACAAGCGTAAAGGTAAATTATCCCGGCGGGTTATGCGGCGTTGTGAACAATGCCGGTCATCAAGTTGCAAAGGGTGTGCTTGAAACAACGGAAGAAGAATGGGATACGGTGCTTGCTTCAAACGTAAAATCCGTATTTCTATCGGCAAAACATGCGTATCCTCTTCTTAAAATGAATGGAGGAGCAATTGTTAACGTAAGTTCCGTACACGCTTTCGCAACATCAAAAAATATTTCCGCCTACGCCGCCTCAAAGGGGGCGCTGCTTGCCCTTACAAGAGTGCTGTCTTTGGAATTTGCAGATGCGAATATTCGCGTAAACTGCGTTATACCTGGCGCGGTGCGTACAAACATGCTTATTTCGGGGCTTTCTCGCGGGCATTTAGGGGATGCGGCAGTTGACGTTATGATTGATAAGCTTGGTTTAAGGCACCCTGTAAAGCGTGTGGGAGAGCCGGAGGATATTGCCAACCTTATTTATTTTTTAATTGATAATAACCGTGCGGCGTTTATAACCGGGCAAAGCTTTTGCGCGGACGGCGGAGCGTTGGCGCAATTAAGCACGGAGGTTGAATAAAACCGCCTGAAAGGAAATCAAAATGCAGGAAGATAAAAAACCATTGGTAACAATTGTTATCCCTATTTACAATGTTGAAAAGTACTTAAGGCATTGCATAGGTTCGGTTATAGGGCAAACTTACACAAACATAGAGGTAATTCTGTTAAACGACGGTTCGACGGATGGAAGCGAAAAAATTTGCTTGGAATATGCCAACTTGGATAAGCGCATAAAATACTATTTTCACGAAAACAGAGGCTTAGGGCTAACAAGAAACCGGGGAATTGAGCTTTCAACCGGGGAATATATTACCTTTCTTGATTCGGACGATTGGTTTGACCTTAATTTTGCAGAAGAAGTATTAAAGGATATGACAGAGGCAAATGCCGAAATTGGCTTGTGCGATATCCGTTATACGGATGAAACGAGAGGAAATACCCACACTGTTAAACTGCGCTTTTTAAAAAACATCGTATCTTTTCAGGAAGATAAAAGTGTTGTAAATAAGTGCAGATTGTTTGCGTGGGGCAAAATATTCAAAAAATCATTGTTCACGGATTTTGGTATTGAATTTCCGAACTTCGCCTATGAAGATATTTGTACGCCTCTTCTTACTATCCGTGCGGAAAAAATAAGCTATACCCCCAAAGCGCTTATAAATTATGTTGAAAACCGAGTTGACAGCTTATCCAACGCTTCCAAAAATATTCTTGACCTTGGCAAGGGTTTGAAGTGGCTTAAAGAGCGTTTACAAAACGACAATTTATACAGCGATTTTAAAATTGAATATAAAAAAATAGCACTGGCGCAGTTAAGATTTGCCGCAAGAAGGTTTGGGCATTTGCAGGATGAAAAAACTCATAGGGATTTGCAAACACTTGCCGGCATTGTTGAAGAATTACTGCCACAGTTAAACGGGTTAACCGGGCGCAAATATTATGTTCCGGACGATTCGCCCATACTTAAGTTGGCGCTTGACCGTTGCCTGCCCTACGAAAACCAGATTGTTAACAAACCCGGAGCGGATATTTCATCCATAATGATTGATGAAGCCGTGCTGAAATACAACATGGCGGAGCTTATTATGGAGGTACTGTAAATGCAGGGGCAAATTATATTATTCGGCGCGGGGCAAATTGGCGGCCATGCTTTAAAATTTTACGGCGTGCGGAATGTTTACTGCTTCGCCGATAACTTTAAGCACGGAACCTTTGTGTATGGGAAAACTGTTATTAACGCGGAAGAACTGCAGAAAATTCACAAAAATTTTCAAGTGGTAATTTCCAATGAAGGTACTTTTGATGCCATAGCCGCGCAGTTAGAGAGTTTAGGCATTCCTTTTTCAAATTATAAAGATGATTATGCGAAGTATTTAGAAAATCAGAAGAAATTCAAAATTTTTAACCCACAGATTTTTGCTTTGAAAAATATACATAAGGGTAAGAAAATTTTTTTAATCGGCAACGGGCCCAGCTTAAATGTTACCGATTTGGAAAAGGTTCAACAGGCGGGCTTTTTTACTATGGCTTGCAATTTTATAAACAAAATATTTGATAAAACATTGTGGCGGCCAAATTACTATTGCTGTACAGAAGCGTCCGCTATTGCGTTAAACCGCGAATTTATTGAAAACAGTCCTGAGATTCCTAAGTTTATACGAAGTTATGAGGCTGAGGATTATTTAAAAAACGATGGCAGTATATTGTGGTTTGCGCAAAGCAACAAGTGTGAAATTTCTGAAAATCTTGAATACGCCGTAAATGATTATTTTACAGTTATGATTATTTTGATCCAGTTTGCAATCTATATGGGTTTTTCGGAGATTTTTCTTTTGGGGGTTGATAACACCCAGCCGCCGAGTGTGCATGCTACGGATTTCATGGATGCGCATGCGCATTTTTATGAGGAAGAGGCTGATGTGCTGAAAAAACGACGTGATATTATGGGGCATTTAGCAATTGAAAACGACTATAAAATATATCAAAGTCATTGTAATGACGGCTATAGACGTGCAAGGAACTATGCTGAAAAACATGGCATAAAAATCCAAAACGCCACACATGGGGGAGCTTTGGAGGTTTTTGAAAGAATAGATTTGGACAAACTTTTGAACGAAACGAGTGTAAATGAGCCATGAACAGCAACCTTAATAAGTTAATACTTTTTGGCGCAGGTCAAATAGGCTGTGATGCGCTTGCCTTTTTTGGTTTAGAAAAAGTGGATTATTTTGCGGATAATAACGTTAAGCTTCAAGGAACAGATTACTGCGGAAAAAGGGTAATTGATATAAACGAGGTTAAGGAGTTGGTTTGCTACGGATATACTGTTGTTGTATCCGTTTTGGATTACGGAGCAATAGTAAATCAGTTAAAAAAAGAAGGAATTGAAAATTATCTAATATACAAAGATATCGCTGCAAAAGCATATACGCATATTCCGTTTAAATCCCCCAAAGCGCCGTTAGTTAATTACAGCGCTTTCCATTCGCCAGGTGATGAACTTAACTTTGCGCAAAAACGCAAGGAAAACTTTACAGACAATCAAGAAAACTTAATCCGGACTTATGTTAATTCCGTAAAGGATAACGTGCCGTTATTTCAGTATATTGAGGTTGAAACGGTTAACCGGTGCAACGGAACGTGCTCATTCTGCCCGGTAAACGCGAGGGTTGATAAGCGAGCTTACAAAAAAATGAGTGTGGAATTATTTAAAAGCATAGTTGATCAACTGTCGGAATTAAATTATAGCGGTTATTTTTCGCCGTTTTCCAATAACGAGCCTTTACTTGATAAACGGTTGGAGCAATTCCTTTCATACGCAAGGGAAAAACTGCCGAACGCATGGCTTTACTTTTATACAAACGGCACATTGTTAACCGCGCAGCGTCTTAAGCAAATTATAGACAACGTGAACGAAATAATTATAGATAACTATTGCACAGACGGAGAATTAACCGAACAATGCAAGATTATTGTAAGGGAGTTAGAAGAGCATCCGAAGTGGATTGGAAAGGTGCATATCGACATAAGAAACAGCGAGGAAATTTTGCTGACACGCGGCGGAACATCGCCTAACCGCTCAATAATGATTGATTACGGGGAGTTTTCATGTGCCTACCCTTTTACGCAAATGGTGGTTCGCCCCGACGGCAAGGTAAGCCTTTGCTGCAACGATGCGCTTGGAAATTATACTTTGGGGGATTTAACTAAGCAGAGCATAACCGATGTATGGTACTCTGACACATACAAAAATTTAAGAACCGCAATTGCAAAAGGCCGCAAGTATTACCGCAACTGCTCAAAATGCGACTCTATGGAGGCGCGTTTCTAACGTGAAGGGTGGGTGAATCAAATGGATTTTAGTAACCTTAAATTTTCCGCGTCAATGATGTGCGCGGATTACGGGCATCTTGAAACGGAGATTAGAAACCTTGAAACGGGCGGCGTTAACGCGTTTCATGTTGACATAATGGACGGCGAATTTGTGTACAATTTTGGCATGGGTATACACGACTTGCGCTACATAAAATCCGCCGCTACCAAACCGGTTGAATGCCATTTAATGATTAAAGAACCGGCGCGTTATGTGGAGCTGTTTGCAAATTGCGGCGCGGATATCATTTATGTTCACCCTGAAAGCGGATATCAAATTGGCGAAACAATACAACGGATTATAGAGCTTGGCGTTACGCCCGGAATTGCTATTAACCCAACAACTTCGGTTGAGAGTATTGCCGAACTTCTTAATTTGGTAAAACGGGTGCTTATTATGGCTGTTAACCCGGGGCACGCGGGGCAGGTTTTTCTGCCGTTTGTGGAAAAGAAAATACTGAAGCTGATAGAGTTAAAAGCGGAATTTGGGCTTGAAATATTTTGGGACGGGCACGGATCGGTTGAGAATATTCGTAAATACGCGCCGCTTGGTGTAGACGGGTTTGTTCTTGGTTCGGCATCGCTGTTTGGGCAAAAACGCACATATGAGGAAATAATTACAGAACTGCGGGGCGAATAAATTGAACGCGGGGATAATTCTTGCCGGAGGCAAGGGGGAGCGAATAACGGGTTATAACACGCCCAAACAGTTTTTGAAAGTTTGCGGCAAAATGATAATTTCCTATTGTTTGGATGTTTTTGCTCAGTGCAAAGATATTGACATTGTTTGCGTTGTTGCGGACAAGGCGTTTAGGGCGCAAATTGGCGAATTTATTTATGCCGAACCGGGCGCTTCACGGCAGACATCAATTTATAACGGTCTTAAAGTGCTTAAAAAATTCGCGCCAAAAAATGTGGTTATACACGATTCGGCGCGGCCTTTAGTTACCACCCGCGATATAAGCGAATTATTGCAATCCGCAGAAGGTTTTGACGGCGCAACACCGTGTTTACCCGTTAACGAAACAATTTACCGCAGTTTAAACGGCTTAACAATTGAAGCTACACTTAACCGCGACGAGTTGGTTATTGGGCAAACTCCGGAATGTTATAACTTTGAAATGTATTTTACCGCTAACGAAAAATTTGCCGGTGTGCTTAACAGTTTTAGGGGCAGCAGTGAAGTTGCAGTAAAATCCGGAATGAAAATATCGCTTGCCAAGGGTAACCCGGATAACTTTAAAATAACAACAAACGCCGATTTAAAACGTTTTCGCGAATTTGCGGAAAAGAGGCAATAACTTTGAATGCATGAGGTTTAGCGCGGAATAGAGGAGGAGATTAAATTATGAAAACGATAGGTGTTATTCCTGCGCGTTATGCTTCTTCGCGCTTTCCCGGAAAGCCTCTTGCAGATATTAATGGTAAACCTATGATTTGGTGGGTATGGAATACCGCTAAGCAAGTGCGTGAGTTGAACGAACTTTATATAGCGACAGATGATTGGCGTATAGCGGAAGCTGTTAGTGCTTTTGGAGGTAAGGTTATCATAACCGGCGATTGTGATACAGGTACAGACCGTGTCGCTGAAGCAGCTTTGAAAACAGACGGCGAGATATATGTAAATATTCAAGGCGATGAGCCGCTGATTGAATGTAAAACTATAAGCCAAGCATTGGCGACAGTCGCAAAAAATGAAGATTATTTTGGTACACTCGCTGTTGAAATTACAAATCAAAACGATATCATTAGTCCTCATAATGTGAAAATTGTATTTGACCATCAAGGGTATGCCATGTACTTTTCGCGCACTCCTATTCCGTCAAACCTTAAAGGATATGCCGGTAAAACATACAAACATCTGGGCATTTATGTTTATCGAAGAGACTTTTTGCTTAACTTTACAAATATGCCCCACCCCGAAATTGAGCTGAGCGAAAGTATTGAACCATTGAGAGCGATGTATTATGGTTACAAATTAAAAGTTGAACTAACACAGAACGATTCAATTGGAGTAGATACATACGAAGATTTAGTGCGGGTGCGAAACTTGTTGTCAACAAATAAAATAAATAATTTATGAGGAGATTGAAAAATAATGTCTGTGCAGCTTCTTGATTGCACTCTTCGTGACGGCGGATACTTAGTGGAAAAATTTTTTCACGAAAACACAATACACAATATAGTAACCGGTTTAACGCAAGCCGGCATTGATTATGTTGAACTTGGCTTCTTACAAGACGTTATAGAAAAAAATGAAACAGTGTGTTTTCTCAATTCGGTTGATGCAAGAAAATATATTCCCATTAACCGAAAAAACACGCTGTATACGGCATTTGCAGATTTTAGCAGGTACAGTGTGAGCAATCTTGACGATTTCGACGGGCAGTCCTTTGATTGTGTTCGTGCGTGTTTTTTCAAAGAAGAGCGCATGGATGCATTTGAGTTTTGCCGTGAAATCAAACGGAAGGGATATAAGGTTTTTGCCCAACCTGTAGGCATACTGCGATATTCTATGGCAGAACTGCTTGATTTAATAGCCGGCTTTAACGAAATTGAGCCGTACTGTTTCAGCATTGTGGATACGTTCGGTTCTATGTATTTTGAAGATCTTAGGCTGAAACTTGCAGTTATTCATTCGGAACTGTTACCGGATATAAAACTCGGCTTTCACTCACACAACAACAAAGAGTTATCGAATGCTTTGTCTATGGAATTTGTTAATATCATGAAATCTGAAAGAAATATTTGTGTAGATGCAACTCTTTACGGCATTGGAAGGGGAGCAGGTAATACACGCACTGAAATAATAGTTGATTATCTAAATAAACGGCTTGGCAAAAATTACGATCTGCCAATGATTCTTGATATTATTGACATTTCGGTTCAAGAGATTGCCTCACGAAAAAAATGGGGTTACGATTTGCAAATGTACTTAGCCGGAATCTTTGGTTCTCATATAAACAACGTAAACTATCTTAGCAGGAAAGTTAGCCTGCGCACCAAAGATATAGCTTGGATTCTGAATCGCCTTACCGATGATGAACGTTCGCGCTACGACTACTCGCGTTTGGACGAACTTTATATTGAATGTCTAAAGCGGATAAATGACGTTGATGATGGTGTTACAAAGCTTCATTCGGTAGTTCATAATAAGATGGTGCTTGTAGTTGCTCCGGGAAATACGGTAAACCTGTTTATTGCCGATATATGCGAATACATCTCGGCCAAAAATCCAATAGTGATTTCAGTAAACTTTGTTCCTCAAAGTTTTAATTCGAATTTTACTTATTTTAACAACCCAAGGCGATACGACTACTTTGAAAACAGCGGCCGCTTGATAGGACAAAATAAAATTCTTACATCAAATGTTAAAACTTATGATGATAACAGCATTATTATCCCAATTGAGAAAATTGTTAAAAACAATACAGATAACTCAACAATTCTTCTTTTATATTTGCTTGATATGCTTGGGGTTAAGGAAATTGCTATAGCCGGATTTGACGGATTATCAGATCAAGGTAATAATTATGCATCCGGCGATTTAGAGAGAAAACGCGGCTCAAGTGATAAAGAGAATTCAGAAATAAAGGCGTTGTTTCAAGAATTCATTAAAAATAAAACCGTTTCAAGGGTACGGTTTATTACTCCGTCGAAATATATTGATAAGGAGAAGTAATATGTTGGCATCAATAAAAAAAAAGTGCTACGGCTGTGGAGCTTGCATTAATATATGTCCTCACAAAGCCATTGAATTGATTCCGGATCATGAGGGATTTAACCGGCCTTCTTGCAATAAAGAAAAGTGTACAAACTGCCGTCTCTGCACGGACGTATGCCCTGCTAATGGGAAAAATTATTCTGTTTCATACAGCAACGCGTATGCTTTAGCTGCAAACGACGAGGTGCGCGTTAATTCGGCGAGCGGCGGTGTGTTTTATCTTGCAGCGGAGTATACTCTAAAAAATGGCGGAGTAGTGTGCGGTGCACAATACTCTGATGATTTTCGGGAAGTGCGTCACGCGGTCATTAATTCCGTAAGCGAATTAACTCCGCTTTTGTCCAGCAAATATGTGCAGTCAGACATTAAAGACAGCTTGCTTAAATTAGAAGAAGCTATTAGTGACAATAAGCCTGTTTTATTTTGCGGAACGCCTTGCCAATGCGCTGGAATGCGCAAGTTTTTAAAATTAAAAAAACTCTCTGACGATAAAGTTATTGTTATTGATTTATTATGTCACGCAGCTCCTTCCCCAAAGGCATGGAAACTTTTTATTGATGAACTAATTTTAAATACAGTGAAACAATATGAACCTGTGTTTGGCTCCCGTAAACTTATATCCGCCAAAATAGTTAATGTTAATCAGCGATCAAAATATAAAGGCTGGCAGCCTAACATTTTGCTAAAGGTAGATTTAGAACTCATATTTGACGATAATTCTGTTATATCGCATACCGAATACGGAGAAAATAAAGACGATTACCCGTGGTGGTATGTATGGCTGCGCAGAAACGCGGCTTCGCGATTAAGTTGCTATAGCTGTGATTTTGCCTGTAAAGGCCGCCAAGGAGATTTAACGATAGGGGATTTTTGGGGAGTTGACAGAATAATTCCCGGCATCAACGATAGTAAAGGCTTATCTCTTGTATTAGCGACAAGTAAAGGTAATCGGTTTTTACGTAAAATTACGGACGGTATAGATTTGAAAGTGTTAAGAGAATTAACTTACCTTGAGGCTGAAAATGCAACTAAGAGCCAAAAAACTTTAAGTGGAGGTTGGCCAATTAGGCCGGAACGCGAGTTGCTTTTTAGTGAACTCAACAATGACGGTTTTTTTAATGCTTACAAAAAACTATTAAATTATAAACCGTCTCTTGAGCCTGAGCCTCCTGAAGAGGTTGGAGAATTTGATATAGGCATAGTTGGTTGGTACTATAGCGGAAATATTGGTGACGTTTTAACAGATTGGGCAGCGTACCGATTTTTTGAGCTATTGGGGTTACGAGTATTAATGATTTCCGATCCCTATTTACAAGAAGAGGAATTTAGCGACCGTCAAAAAGCAAGCTATGAGACGGTAAAAAAATACTATAATATAAGTAAATTTCGCACTATTGATAAACTGCAGGAAATAAACAAAATTTGCAAAAGGTTTGTTGTGGCGGGTGGTATGACCTGGAAATGGGAATTTTTAAGTAAAAGGCAAGGCTTTTACGATTTGGGGTTTGCTTCGGACAGTGCCGTAAAGGCAAGTTGCACACCGGGAATTGGAAGGGTCAGCGTAAGAGCCTACACAGAAGAAATAGGGGGTACTAATAGTGGTTTAAATAACATGGCTTTGAAATCAAGTTATAACTTTAAGCGCTTTAACACGATATTTGTCCGTGAATCGGCGGCTGTGGATATAATGCAGGAGGTATTTGGTGTTTTTGCAAAACAAATATATGATCCTGTTCTTTTTATTAATCAAGAGGCATACGAACCATTATTAGAAGACTGCACATTTGAAATACCAAAAGAACCGTATATTTTCTACTATATTTTTAATTCAAATTCACATTTTCGCTTTATTAATCATTATCACGGCATTGCGGAAAAAATGCGAATGAAGGAAGTTTTCCTTGTGCCATCAAGGAATCATAGTTTAGAAACTTATTGTGCGAACCGTGAATTCGCTAAAAATTGTGGCTTTTCTACAGCCGAGGCAACAATTGGAAACTGGGTAAGCCTTATGAAGAATTGCGAATATGTAATATGTAACAGCTTCCATTGCGCAATGTTAGCTATTCGCTTTAACAAACAGTTTGCTATATTGGAATTGAGGAAAGACGATAGCCGAATGGATGTACTAAAACAGCTAAACCTTTCGGAACGGCTGATAAAAAATGATTTTGACAACTGCGACCAAATATATACCACACTGAAGCGCCCCATAGATTGGTCGGTTGTAAATGAAAAACTGCGCCGGAAATGTTCGTATGATATCAATTTATTAATTGAAGCTTTGAATCTTAAACCGGCGTTTAACGCAAAAGGAATCTGATTAAATTCCACAGAAAGCTTTAGCGGAAGCAGTGAAATTGCGGTTAATTACGGAATGAAAATATCGCTTGCCAAGGGTAACCCTAATAACTTTAAAATAACAACAAACGCCGATTTAAAACGTTTTCGCGAATTTGCGGAAATTGCGGATACGGCAGAAAAGAGGCAGGTTTAGTGAAAGCGTGGGTTTTGCACGGAGCAAACGATATAAGGCTTGAGAATATACCTAAGCCGATACCTGCAAGCGGCGAGGTTCTTGTGCGCGTAAAAGCGGCGGGCATCTGTTCGTCCGATATACCGCGCGTTTACGCAAACGGCGCCTATTTTTATCCCATTATTTTAGGGCATGAATTCTCAGGCGTTACGGAGAACGGCAGGCGTGTGGGTGTGTTCCCGCTTTTGCCGTGCCATAAATGCGAATCCTGTTTATCGCGGCACTACGAAACGTGCTCCGCTTACGGCTATATCGGTTCACGCCAAAACGGCGCTTTTGCGGAATACGTTGCCGTTCCGCAGTGGAATTTGTTCGAACTAGCGGATAACGTAACATTTGAACAGGCCGCACTGCTTGAACCTGCGGCGGTTGCGCTGCACGCGGTTAAAAGCGTAAAGGATTTCGGTATTTCAAAAGCGGCGGTAGTAGGTAGCGGGGTTGTTGGGGAACTTACCGGCGCTTGGCTTTCGCGTTACGGCGTGCAGTTTGTGGATGTGCTCGGGCGAAACGATAAGGGTATGTTTCAGGAATATGACCTTTGCGTTGAAGCCGCCGGAACGGTAAATTCCTTAGAGCGGTGCATAGAACTTGTAAAACCGAACGGCGAAATTGTGCTGTTGGGTAACCCTGAAATGGAGTTTAGCATTAACCGGAAAATATACTGGCAATTACTGCGCAAGCAAATTGCCGTACGGGGTTGCTGGAATTCAAGCTACCCCGCCGATTGGAAGCGCACGCTTGACTTCTTAAGCGAAATACAGCTTGGCAGCTTCGTAAGCCATGTATTTAATTTTGACGAATTAAACAATGCTCTTAATATGATGCACAGCAAAAGTAAAAAACACAAAAAAGTGATGATAAGGTTATGAGTGGTTCCTGTATTCCTCAACTATCGCTTTATACTCGTCCGCCAAATGAGGGCGCATATTTTCGTAGGTAGACATCGCGAACGGATGCGGACGCCACCACAGCGCAACATCGCTGCGGTTACGGAAAAATTCAAGCACATGACGCAGTTTTTTCAGGTACTTTTCATTACCCGCCAAAGCCGCGCCTATTGTGGTGTTGTACAGTACCACTTTTCTGTTTCCTATTATTTCTCGCCACTCGTCCGGAATTTCGCAGTTCTCGCGTTTGGTACTAACAACCTTGTCGTATTTCGGGCTTCCGAGAGCGACTATTTTTTTATCCAAATCTCCGAATACGCCAATGCAATTGTTTTTCTCCTCATAATTACGTATATGATTTATGTACTGCTGCTTTACGGATTCCGATTCCACAAACACCCTGTCGGCATATAACGCCGCAGGCGTAACGCATAAATGTTCCCCTACGGGACTGCTTCCAACAACAAAATACGGCACATAAACAAGCATATCCGTTAATTTTCGAAGCCGCTTGAAATAGAAGTTTGGATGCACATTTATAACAAAATTGCCTTCATCATAAGGCGCACAACTGTATATTGCGTCCGGCCGGCGTTTTTCAAAATCGTATGTGCGCCAGTCCGTAATTTTAACGTTCGGATAGCTCTCCTGAGTATCACATTTCATATCTTTTATTGTGATATCCGCCCTATGATCAAAATACGGTATGGGTATAACATACGCATCGCACATAGGGTCATCCATTGCCGCCTGCCATATGCTCTCAAGGGAATCGCTCATTGCGGCGCTGTGGCACAAAAACACAACTTCAATTTTATCCGCCTTTAATTCGGATTTTACGCAGCCTTCTATTTTATTCAAACTTTCCCTTAGGATTTTTATATGCGGCGCTCCGAAATTGCTATCCGTTGCCGCCTCGCCTATTTGGTTGTAAAATTCAAATAACAGTTCCTCGGTTTGCGAATTTTTACCGTAGCTTTCAGAAATAAAATCAATAAGCGGGGCAATGTTTTCCTGCAAAAGGGCAAGAAGAGGAATAATACCCTTTTTATCCGTTATCGCGTTAAGCAATTCGCCAAATGTGGAGATTATTTCGTTTATCTGAGTTAGTTGTTGTTTTCTCATTTTCCACCTATCTCGTTTTCAATTTTTTCTTTGCTGTGTTTAAGAGAGTACATTTTTGCTAAAAGAACATCGCACTATTAACCATATTGTTCAACTCCTTATCTTTAAGATTTGTTAAAACATCGTACAATATTCTTTTTCCGGTTACTGCGTTGTGAAATTGCAACGTTTTCCCCGGTTCGTTGAATATATGCCTTATTAAACTGTCCTTGCATTTTTTGTTTGCCTCAGTCATTTTCAACCCCCTTGCTTTTTCGTTGCATTTAATATAGTACATTTTTGCCAAAAAAACAATGTGTATCTAAGATTTTCTACAAAGCCGCAAATTGCAAGTTTAATTGCCGAACCGGAAATTAACAAATACGCTGTTTACAAAGACGCGGCGGCAAGCCATTTATTAAGTGAAGCGGCGGTTACAACATTACTGTAGCCGCCATTTTCTATTTGCGGGGTTGGCCGCTCATGCATCCGTAGTTTTGTATTGCATTTAAAAAGGCGTTCGGGTTTTGCTCAAAACCCAAGGCGGATATATGCTGAAAAAATGTAGATTCGCCAATATATCCCGTTTCTTTACATTTTTATTTCTCTGTGCTAATATATTTGGCAGGAAATAAAAGCATCCTATGGCTGGTCGCGCGGAAAAACGCCGCGCTGCTTGCCTTTGCAACCAAGGCCGGCTGTGCGGAAAAACGCCGCGAAGCCTGCTCTACACAACCAAAAGCTGACTGCCGGCAAATCTACCGCCGCATCAGCCCACACAATCTAAGGAGGAAATTTTTATGGACGAAATTCGTCAAATGGCGGCGCGTATACGCGAGCTTCGCGACATCTCAGGTTATTCGGTTACGGAAATTGCCGACATACTGGGTATTGAACCGTTTCTTTACGAGCAGTACGAGGAAAACGGTGAAAATATCCCAATTAACGTTTTGTTCCGGCTGGCAAACATATATAAAGTGGATTTAAACGAAATTTTAACAGGTAAAGCTCCGCATCTTGAAACCTACTGCTTGGTTAAACGCGGCGCGGGTATGGAGATAGACCGTTTCCCCGGCTATCGTTTTCATTCGCTTGCTTATACCTACAAACGCAGAGTAATGGAACCGCTGCTTGTTACAATGGATTCTTCCGAAACCGACGCCGCGCTTGTAACCCATGCCGGGCAGGAGTTTAACTTTTGCCTTGAGGGCACAATGGAGCTTTTGTTCGACGGCAAGGTTATCCGCCTTGAAGAAGGGGACTGCGTATATTTCAACCCGTCTCGCCCGCACGGGCAAAGGGCGGTTACGGCAAAAGCGCGTTTTCTTACGGTAATTACGGGATAGCTGTAATTACGGCAATAACAGCGCGGTCTGTTATTTCGGCAACCGAAAACCAAGTGATTATATAATATTAAACAGCCCAAACAACTATAACGCAAAAAATTCAGGAGGAATATATGAAACTGTTACAACGTTTTCTACAAAGGGTAGATTTTGATTCTTACGAGGATTTTATACAAAACTATAAACTTAACGTACCGGAAAATTTCAATTTCGGCTTTGATGTGGTGGACGCGTGGGCGCAACTTGAACCGGAAAAAAAGGCTCTGGTTTGGTGCGACGACCACGGAAACGAAAAAACCTTCACCTTTACGGATATTTCGAGGCTTTCAAACCAAGCGGCAAACTGGCTTCAAAAAAACGGCGTTAAAAAGGGCGATTCCGTTCTGCTTATCCTGCGCCGCAGGTGGGAATACTGGGTAATGGCAACCGCGATTCACAAACTCGGCGCTGTGCTTATACCGGCCTCGCTTCAGCTTACAAGCAAGGATATTACCTACCGCGTTGGCGCGGCGGACGTTAAAATGATTATCTGTGTAGCCGACGATTTTGTTATTTCGCAAATAAACAGCGCGGAAATAGACGTTAAAAAGTCCGTAATATCGGGTAGCTATGACGGCTATTTACCGTTTGATATAGAAGAATTTCCGGATACGTTCGCAAGGCCGCAGGGGGATGACGCCGCGAAAAACACGGATTTAATGCTTATGTATTTTACATCCGGCACAACCGGTATGCCGAAAATGGTGCGCCACGATTTTATCCATCCGCTGGGGCAAATTGTTACCGCGAAGTATTGGCAGCAGGTTCAGGAAAACAAACTGCACCTTACCGTTTCGGATTCCGGCTGGGCAAAGTTCGGCTGGGGCAAAATTTACGGGCAGTGGATTTGCGGCGCGGTTATTTTCGGCTACGATATGGATAAGTTTGTGCCGAAAAATCTGCTACAAAAAATACAGGATTACAAAATTACCACATTCTGCGCGCCTCCCACAATGTACCGTTTTATGCTTCAGGAGGATTTAACTAAGTATGATTTATCTTCCGTTAAGCACTGCGGCAACGCGGGCGAACCTCTTAACCCCGATGTTTACAAAAGGTTTTACGACCTTACGGGGCTTGAACTGCGCGAAGGCTTCGGGCAGAGCGAATCTTCGGTGCTTGTGGCAAATTTTGAATGGCTTACGCCCCGTCCGGGCAGTATGGGCAAACCCGCTCCGCTCTATGATATAGACCTTATCGACGCGGACGGCAACTCCTGCGAGGCGGGCGTTGAAGGGGAAATTATTATACGCGGGCTTAAAAACCCAAGCGGTTTGTTTAAGGGCTACAACAAGGACGAGGAATACAACAAAACCGTTTTCCGCGAGGATTATTACGCCACGGGCGACGTTGCCTGGCGCGACGACGACGGTTATTACTGGTTTGTTGGCAGGAACGACGACGTTATAAAATGCTCCGGTTACAGGATTGGCCCTTTCGAGGTGGAATCCGCGCTTATAGAACACCCCGCGGTTGTGGAGTGCGCCGTAACCGCCGCGCCGGACGCGGTTCGCGGGCAGGTGGTAAAAGCTTCAGTTGTGCTTGCGGCAGGTTTTGCCGCATCGGACGAACTTGCGAAGGAGCTTCAAGAGCATGTTAAACGCGTTACCGCACCGTACAAATACCCAAGGATTGTGGAATTTGTGGATGAGCTTCCCAAAACGGTAAGCGGGAAAATTAAACGCGGGCAGATAAGAAATGAAAACCATAAAAATCATAAATATTGAACAAAGCAATTTTTGATATTATCCTAATAAATCCGGTTGAATTCGTCAGGAGGTACTTTGATGAATAATGATACTGTATTAAAAAATGAGGGAATGAAACTTTTAACTGAACATTTAGGTCTTGTTGATGCGGAAAGGTT
>JAISVZ010000036.1 GCA_031271295.1 Clostridiales bacterium
GAAGAATATTTTTGAGCGCACCCGCAAAAATAGACCCTTTACTATAACTTGGTGCGCTCAAAAATGTTCTGAAGCGTCAGGTGGCACATTGCTGTGCGATATAATTTGCGCCGAAGCCCCTCTACAACCCACCCGTGCCGGACAGCCACAAAAGCGCGGGTAACCATTGCGCCTTATTACTCAAAGGCAAACGCAATACCTTTAATTTTCGGCAGCAACATGAAAAGCAGCAAAATAATCCAATGCCGCTATATTTAATACACAGAACGCCATCAAGGAGGGAACAAGCACATAGCCGAAATAAACGCAAATTCAAATACAAACACAAAACCAACAGCAAATAAAACCGAAAATAAAGACGACATACTTTCAATGACCCTGCCGGAGCTTAAAGCCCTAATGCAAACCGTATCCGAACCGCAATACCGAGCGGATCAAATTTTTTCATGGCTTCATGCAAAAGGCGCGGTAAATTTTTCGCAAATGACGAATATTCCCGCCAAGCTTAGGGATAAACTTAATAATAAAGCGCAAATAAATTCCTGCGTTATATCGCAAAAACAGCAATCCAAAACGGACGGCACGGTAAAATACTTATTTGCCGCAAATTCTACGGATTACATCGAATCCGTTGTAATGCGCCACAGCTACGGCAACTCGATTTGCGTATCCTCGCAGGTTGGCTGCGCTATGGGCTGCGTGTTTTGCGCTTCGGCTCAGGGCGGGTTTGTTCGCAACTTAACAGCCGGTGAAATGCTTTCGCAGCTTTACGAAGCGGAAAAGGATTTAAATATAAAAATATCCAACGTCGTTATAATGGGCACGGGCGAGCCGATGCTCAATTACGCGGCGGTTTTACGCTTTACCGCTCTTCTTACCGCAAAGGAGGGCAAAAATATAAGCGAGAGAAGCATAACATTATCCACTTGCGGAATTGTACCTAAAATATTGGATTTAGCAAAACGCGGCGTTAAGCTGAACCTTGCCGTATCACTGCACAGCGCAAACGATTCAAAACGCGCGCAAATTATGCCCGGCGCGTCTGCCTATTCGGTGCGGGAACTTGCCGATAGTGCGGAATTTTACTTTTCCAAAACCGGACGCAGGGTAACTTGGGAATACATGCTTTTAAACGGTATTAACGATTACGGCGAGGACGCGTTATTACTTGCAAAGTTACTAAAGGGAAAAAACACGCATGTTAACATAATAAACTACAACAAAACAAACTCAAATTTGTTTAGCGCAAGCCGGAATACGCAAGAGTTTATCGCGCTGCTTACCCAAAACGGTATTAACGCAACGCTTCGCAAAAGTATGGGAAGCGATATCGACGGGGCGTGCGGTCAGCTAAGAGCAAAAAAAGCACAATACTAATAAGAGGTGAATGTATGAACGCATACGGGATTAGCGAAACCGGAATGGTTAGGGCAAACAATGAGGATTCATTTTTCTATACTGAAAATGAAATATACGGTTTGCCAAACCTTTTTATTGTCGCGGACGGCATGGGCGGTCATAAGGCGGGAGAGGTGGCAAGCGAAAAATCTATTAAGTACTTCAGGGAATACTGCGAAGCAAACGCGGCGGATTCCGGCGAAATTCTGGATTTTTTAATTGCGGCGGTAACATATTCAAACAATATGGTTTTTACGCTTTCCTGCTCCGATGACAGCTACGAGGGTATGGGTACCACGTTTTCCGTTTGCGTTTATAAAGGCGGTAAGCTCTACACCGCCCATATTGGGGATAGCCGGGTTTATGTAATAAATTCCGGTATAAACCAAATTACGGCGGATCATACCTATGTAAACGAAATGGTTAAGCTTGGGCAAATAACCGAAGCGCAGGCAAAAACCCACCCCAGCCGGAATATGTTAACAAGGGTTTTAGGTTCTAACCCTTCGGCGCTTATAGACGGGTATATTACGGAAATCCAAAAAAATGACAGGGTATTGCTGTGCAGCGACGGGCTTACAAATATGATTGAGGATGGGGAAATTTTAAGTATCTGCAAAAAGAGAAGCAAAAACGAAGAAGCGGGAAAGAAGATGTTAAAAAAAGCGATGGATAACGGCGGCTTTGATAACTGTACGTTGATATTATTTGACGCAAACTAAAAAGTTAAATGCAAGGAGGTGCCAACCGGATGATTTTAAAAGAAGGAACCGTATTTGCGGACAGATACGAAATTAAGGATAAAATAGGGCAGGGCGGAATGTCCATAGTATATAAAGCTCTTGATACCAAGCTTAACAGAATTGTTACCTTTAAGGTTATGCGCGAGGAGTTTGCCACCGACGAGGAATTTATAAAAAGGTTTCAAAAAGAAGCGCGTGCGGCGGCGAGTATTTCTCACCACAACCTTGTAAATATATACGATGTTGGAAACGAGGATCTAACCCACTATATAGTTATGGAATATATAGACGGGTTAACTCTTAAGGAGCTTATAAGAAAAAAGGCGCCGTTTACCAACGAAGAAACGCTGGGCGTTGCAATACAAATAGGCGCGGCGCTGGAACACGCGCACAAAAACAATATAATCCACCGCGACATTAAGCCGCAAAATATTTTAATAACATCGGAAGGCGACGTTAAGGTTACGGATTTTGGCATAGCAAGGGCAACAACGGACGCAACGCAAACCAACACCGGCAAAACAATGGGTTCGGTGCATTATTTTTCGCCGGAACAGGCGCGCGGCGGCTATACGGATTGGAAGAGCGACATTTACTCTTTGGGAATTGTAATGTATGAAATGGCAACCGGCGAAATTCCCTACGACGGCGATACTCCCGTGGCTATTGCGCTAAAGCATATTAACGAAGATATTCCGGATATTAAAAAGTTAAACCCGGTTGTTTCCGAAAGTTTGGTTAAAATCATTGAAAAAGCGACGGAAAAATCCTCCGCGCAAAGATACCAAACTATGGAGAGCATGAGTAACGATTTAAAACGCGCTTTGACAAATACCACAGGGGATTTTGTTACTGCGGCCGGTCAGGAAAGCAAATTTTCGGAAACGGCAAGCTTTACCGACGCCGATATGGCGGCAATACGCGAGGACGCAAGGGCAATTTTCTTTAACGAAGGTATAGAGGACGACGAAGAAGAGGATTACGACGATAACTACGAAGATGATTACGAGGACGACGACGGGGATTATGCCGAAGAAGAGGATTACGACGAGGACTACGACGAAAACTTTCCGGAGCGCACCCGCGAACAGCGAAGCGCCGAACGCAAAATAATTATTGCGGCGGTGGTAACGTCTTTTGCTATAATAATTCTTATTAGCGCCATAGTTTACCGTTTGTTTATCCGCAAGGAGCCGCCCGCCGCCGTTATGGTTAGCGTGCCGAACGTGGTTGGGGAAAATATTGATGTTGCAAAGGAAAAGTACAAGGCGGATAAAATAAGCATAGTAGTTGACGAATGGGAATTTTCAGACGAATTTGAAGACGGCATAATTTTACGCCAGCTAACCGAGGTTGGTTCGGAAATTAAGGAAAACGATTATTTATATGTTGTTGTAAGCCAAGGAACGGATAAGGTGGAAGTTCCGAATTTTACGCTAATAACTCTGGACAGGCTTAACGAAATTTACGAAGAGCAGCAGCCTTTGGCGGTAAAAATAGAGGACGTTTATTCCGAGGATACACCTATAGACGTTATTGTTAGGCAGGAGCCGGAACCGGGCGACCTTGTTGCGCCGGGCACAATTATAACCGCGTATGTAAGCATCGGGCCGGAAATTAAATATGTAAGCGTGCCGGATTTATTGGGCAAAACTCAAACCGAAGCCGAGCTGCTTTTAAAGGATTTGGGCTTTCAAAGGGGTTCTGTGCTTTCAAGCCCCAGCAGTTTATATCCGCAAGGGCAGGTTGTTTCGCAAACAGTTGAGGACGGCAGAGAAATGCCGGTAGGGTCGGTTGTGGGCTTTACCGTTTCGGAAGGGGCTCCCCCGCAGCCGGAAGAAATTGAACCTGTTGAAGAAACGCCGCCGGAGCCGGGTTCGGACCTTACCGCGCCGGTTGAGCAGCCCCCTGCGGCGGAAGTTAAAACGCGCCCGGTAGTCTTTACATTGGTAAACGTTCCGGAAGGAATGGAAATGGTTGAATACCGTATTGTTAAATGGGGCGCGGATATATTGGCGGAAACTGTTTCGCACGATACCGTGCCGGTGGCGGATTTCCCAAAAGCGTTCGACCTTACGGGTGCAGGGCAGGTGGAATTTACATTTTCAATATTTGTGGACGGCGCGTGGAGAGTGCAGGGCAAGGAAGTTATAAATTTCGACGAGGAATAGAACTTGCGCTATACGCAAATAGGGTTAACCAAATGCAATACGCAAGCTGTGGTAAATCGCAGACTTTGCGCGTGCAAAAAAGCAAACGAGGTGTTTAATGCTTTATGGAAGAATAATAAAGGGTGTAGGCGGGAGTTATTTTGTTAAAACCGGCGCGGACACATACACCTGTAACGCCGCCGGAGTTTTCCGGAACAAAAAAATAACTCCGGTAATAGGTGATATGTGCGGCTTGGAGGTATCGGACGAATGTGCCAAAACCGGAACTATAGTTGAAATTTTGCAGCGCAGGAACGAAATTATTCGCCCGCGGGTTTCCAATATAGATCAAATTATTATTGTAATGGCGGCGGACGAACCAAAGCTCGACATTAATATGCTGGACAGATACCTTGTAATTTTAGCGAACGGCAACTTTGACGTAATAATTTGCATAAATAAAAGCGACTTAACGGAGGAAAACGCCATAGTCTGCGTAAAAGAGCGCTACGAAAGCATAGGTTATAAGGTTATTGTAATGAGCGCCGGTAAAAACGAGGGAACAAACCGGCTGTCGGATGTTCTGAAAAATAAGGTAAGCGCGTTTGCCGGGCCGTCCGGAGTGGGTAAATCCAGCATTGTAAATTTACTTTCGGGCGTTCAAATTATGGAAACGGGTACTCTCAGCAAAAAAATATCCAGAGGCAAGCACACAACTCGTCATGTGGAATTTTTGGCGCTTGATGAAAACACCTATGTTTTGGATACGCCGGGTTTTACCTCGTTAACCTTCGACGGTATTGAGGCGGATAACCTTCAGGATTGCTTTTATGAGTTTAAACAATATTTGGGCAAATGCGCGTTTCGAAACTGCGCGCACCAAAACGAACCGGGCTGCGCGGTTAAAGCGGAGGTTGGCGGTAAAATAGATGAAAACCGCTACAATAATTATTTAAGCTTTTTTTCCGAAATAAAAAACGGTAAGGAAAGATAAACGCAAGGTAGGGTAAGTGAAGTAAAATACAATAAGTTTTGTTGATGAAAGATGAAACGCACTTTGGGAGGTATTTTAATGTTAAAGCTTGCTCCGTCCATACTTGCGGCGGATTTTGCTTGTTTGGGGGATAATATATCGCAGGCAGTAGAGGGCGGTGCGCAATACATACATGTTGACGTTATGGATGGGCGCTTTGTAAATAACTTGTCTGTTGGCGAAGCGGTTGTAAGCAGTATAAGCAAAATGGCAATTATAAAGGAAAAGCAAACCGTACTCGACGTTCACCTTATGGTGCAGCGTCCTTATGATTTTATAGAAAGCTTTGCAAATGCCGGTGCGGATATTATTAATTTCCATCTGGAAGCCGAAGGAAACCCTTTCGAAATTATCAAAAAAATAAAAGGGCTTGGCAAAAGGGCGGCAATAACAATTAAGCCGGAAACTCCGGCGCGTGAGGTTTTTAAATATTTAAGCGAGGTTGGTATGGTTCTTGTAATGTCCGTTGAGCCGGGTTTTGGCGGGCAAAAAATAATGGATAGCTGTTTGGAAAAGGCAAAGGTAATTTCGGAATATATTAAGGCAAATAATTTGGATGTTGATATAGAAATGGACGGCGGCATTACAATTGGCAACGTTAAAAAGGTAATAAATTGCGGCGTTAACGTTGTGGTATCAGGTTCTGAGGTTTTCCGAAACGTAGATTATGATATAAAAGGCGCTGTAGCCGCTTTTTTTAAGGAGTTTGGAGGTAATTAATGATTTCAGTTAAGAACATTACTAAAAAATACGCAAAGCAAGCGGCTTGCGATAATGTAAGCTTAAATGTAAAACCGGGCGAAATAGGGGTTTTGCTTGGGCCTAACGGCGCGGGAAAATCCACACTTATTAAATCCGTTTGCGGTTTGCTTAAGTATGATGGCGAAATTACGGTTAACGGTTTTAACAACCGCAGCATCGAAGCAAAGCGTATTTTAGGTTACGTGCCGGAATTTCCTTCGCTTTACCCCATGCTTACGGTTTGGGAGCATTTAGAGTTTATAGCAAGGGCTTACCGTTTGGAAAACTGGGAAAATTTCGCGGACGAATTATTATTGCGTTTTGATATGGCGGATAAGAAAAAAAAGCTCGGCAAGGAGCTTTCAAAAGGTATGCAGCAAAAGGTGAGCGTATGCTGCGCACTTGTTACCGCGCCGCAAGCAGTTGTGTTTGACGAACCGCTTGTGGGGCTCGACCCTCACGGTATAAGGGAGCTTAAAACCGTAATTACGGATTTAAAAACCGAGGGCAAAGCGATACTTATAAGCACACATATGATTGAAAGTATGGAAGAGAACTGGGATATAACATTTATTATGAAAAACGGGCGGATAGTAAGGGAAATACGCCGGGAAGATGGGCTTTTATCAAAATTGGAGGATATTTATTTTTCCATAACCGAGAGTGAAGGCGAAACGGGGGAAAGTAAATGAACGCACTTGCGTATATAATTACCCGAAGCGCTAAAAACAAACTCTTCGAGCTTAGGCGTAAACCCGCGCTGTTAACGCTTTACGCGGTTTTGTTATTCTTCCTCGTTTTTTTTATTGCGGTTTCGCCTCGAACTAACCGGGGCGCAGATGAGTATACCGATATTTTGTGGCTTAAAGGGATAGTTATTCTTTTAACCGCCTTTGCGTCGGTTCCGTCTATAATGCAGGGTTTTGCTCAAGGGAGCACGCTATTCGGGATGCATGACGTTAACTTTTTGTTCGTTTCCCCCGTAAGCGGGCAGAAAATACTTATATACGGCATTTTCGGTTATTTAAAAAACCTTGCGTATTCGGGTATTTTTCTGTTATTTCAAAGCGCTTCTATAAGCCAAGCCTTTGGCGTGGGTGCGGGCGCGATAACTGTCATTTATTTTTGCTTCGTTTTTTGCGCGGTTACATCGTTGGTGCTTGGTATTTTCGTTTACTCGCTAACAAACGGGAATGAAAAAAGAAAAAACATTGCCAAAACGATTCTGCTTTTAATGCTTCTTCCCGCCGCAATTTCTCTTGTTTTTAGTTTAAACGCGGCAAATTGGAATTTTTCCGCCGGTGCTTTAATTTTTCTATCTTCGCCTGTTCTTTCGTTTACTCCGGTTTTTGGCTGGGTTTCGGCGGCGGCAATTGGTTTTATACAGGGAAGTTTAAGTACCGGGTTTTTATTTATTTTTCTGTTGGTATTAAGCGCGGCTGTAATGCTTATTGCGCTTTTCCGCAAAACTCCGGATTATTACGAGGACGCTATGGCGGTATCCGAAACGCTCTTCGAACGCAAACGCAACTTGGCGGAGGGCAATATTAACAACATGGAAACGGCGGCAAGCCGCAAAACCAAAACGCGAGTTAAGGCAACGGGAATTAGAGGAGCGGGCGCGTCAGCGTTTTTTTACAAGCATGTTAGGGAATCCTTCAGGGCAAACCGGTTCGGGCTTTGGGGGTTATCTTCGGTTTTTCTTGTTGTCGGGTTTTTGGTTTATTATCTTTTTATGGGGCAAGTTACCGGCGGCGGGGAAAAAAGCGTACAATTTATAACCACGCTTGCCGTTATGATGTGGTCGCAGTTATTTTTAATCGGCCAAGGACGCGGAATTAGAGAAACCTTTAGCCACTACATTTTTATGGTTCCGGAAAACCCGTTTAAAAAAATTGTATGGATTAGTTTAGAAGTTATGCTTAAGGTAATTGGCGAAAGCATTGTGGTTTTTGCGCTTATCTGTACGATAGGCGGTGAGAGCTATCTGCTTGGAGCGGCTGCTGCGATAGCGTTTTCGGCGTTTTCCTTTATGATTGTGGCGCTTAATTTTGTTTCGTTTCGCTTTACCGGAAGTGATATAAACGCCGGGCTTTTAATTATGCTTTATATGTTTGGCATAATATTAATTATGGTGCCGGGGATAATTGCCGCAGTGGTTGCCGGAGTTTTGTTTCCGGAATTTGGGCTGTATTTGCCAATTGCGGCTTTAACGGCGTGGGAAATTGCGATAGCTCTTGTGTGCTTTTTCTTGTCACGCTCTGTTTTGCATAACTGCGATATGGTTGTTGCAAGGCAAGTTGGGCAGAGGTAAATTGAAAGAAAAAATGAAAAACGGAGGAATAAAAGTTGAAAGAAAAATTAAATACCCTGCTAACCGAGGGAATAAAACGAATTACGGAATCTAAAAACGAATCCGAACTGCAAAAAACCAAAACTGAGCTGCTTGGAAAGCAAGGTTCGCTTACCGAAATTTTAAAGGAAATGCCGCGCCTTGACGTATCGCTTCGCCCGGAAATAGGCAGCCTTGTTAACCGGCTGAAGGATAAATTTACGGAGCTTATTGATTCGCGCAGGGAAGAGATAAAAATAAAGGAATCGGAAATATCGCCTTATTTCGATTGTACCGTGCCCGGTATCAAACCCATAAGCGGCGGTTTGCACCCGATAACGCAAATGTGCTACGATTTAAACGACGCTTTCCGTTCAATGGGGTTTGAAGTTTTTCAGGAAAACGAGATATCCAGCGAACTTTACGCTTTCGATAACCTCAATTTCCCGCCGGATCATCCCGCAAGGGAAAGTATGGATACCTATTGGCTTAAAGGGCACGATACCGGAAGCGGCGGAAGCCGGCTGTGCCTGCGCCCGCATCTTACCGGCGGAAGCGTTAGGTATATGCAAACGCATAAACCGCCGTACAGGTTTGTTTATCCGGGCCGCGTGTTTCGTAACGAAACAACGGACGCAAGGCACGAGCGGGCGTTTTTCCAGTACGAGGCACTTATTGTGCAGGAGGATTTTACGTTTTCGTCCGGCAAGGTTATGATAAAGAGCATCTTGTCAAAAGTATTTGGCAAGGACGTTCCGGTTAGAATGCGCCAGGGCTTTTTCCCGTTTGTGGAGCCGGGTTTTGAAATAGATATGGGCTGCCTTGTTTGCGGCGGTAAAGGATGCAGTGTTTGCAAAAATGTTGGCTGGATTGAAATTATGCCCGGCGGAACGCCGCACCCTAACGTTTTACTTGCCGCAGGGGTTGATCCGGAAATTTACACGGGTTTTTACGTAAACATCGGCTTAGACCGCCTTGTTATGATGCGCTACGGCGTGGATGACGTAAGGCTGTTTAACAGCGCGGATTTAAGATTTTTAAGCCAATTTAACTAAGGGGCTGGTCGCGCGGGAAGTGCGCCGCGCTGGTCGCCCACGCATCCAAGGAGGAACCAATAAATGAAACTATCGCTAAACTGGATAAAAGACTATGTGAAAATACCCGAAGAAATGGATTTATCGCGTCTCGCTTACGATTTAACAATGTCCGCTGTGGAAGTTGAAGGCGCCGCGGATTTGGCGAAAAAATTTGACGGTATGGTTATAGGTGAAATAAAGGAAATTTCCGCGCACCCTAACGCGGACAAGCTTAGGATTTGCCAAACCGATATCGGCGGCGGCGATATAAAGGAAATTGTATGCGGCGGCATAAACTTATACGAGGGTATGAAAGCTCTTGTTGCCAAGCCCGGCGCGTCCGTGCGCTGGCATGGGGAAGGGGAGCCTGTGGTTTTGGGCGAAACCAAAATACGCGGCGTAAAAAGCTACGGCATGATTTGCGCCTCATCCGAAGTAGGTTTGTTCGACCTTTTTCCGTTTACCGACGACGGCACCGTTGCGGATTTATCCGCCTTTGAATTTCCGGCCGGAACACCTGTTGCCGACGCGCTTGGTTTAAACGATATCATTCTTGAAATAGATAATAAATCCATGACAAACCGCCCGGATTTGTGGGGGCATTACGGAATAGCACGCGAAATAGCCGCAATATACAATTTGCCGCTTTTAAGCTTCGAGCCCTATTTACCGCAAGCGGAAACGGATTTCGATGTTGAAATAAAAGATACCAAACGCTGCCCAAGGTATGTTGCCGCCCGCATTGAAGGGCTTTATGTAAAACCGTCGCCGTTTGAAATTCAAAGCAGGCTTTGGCGGGTTGGGCTTAGGCCAATAAACGCCTTGGTTGATATAACCAACTATGTTATGCTATCCGTTGGTCAGCCCGCGCACGCCTTCGATTCGGACAATATAAAAGGGCATATTACGGTTCGCCGCGCAAACGAGGGCGAAAAGCTGTTGCTTTTAAACGATAAAGAATTATCCCTTACCTCCGAGGATTTGGTTATTGCCGATAACGAAAGCGCGGTTGGCTTGGCAGGCGTTATGGGCGGAAGCAAGGATTCGGTGCTTCCTTCCACAACTAAGGTAATTTTGGAAATTGCAAACTTTGAGGCGCTTGGCATTCGCAAAACCGCCGCGCGTTTTGATACAAGAACCGAAGCCGCAACGCGCTTTGAAAAAGCTATAGACCCCGAGCGCTGCGATTTGGCGCTATCGCAGGCAATGCGCCTTTTTGCCGATCTGTACCCGCAAATGACGGTAACCGGTTTTCGCGACGTTTACCCCGTGCCGCTTAAAAAGAGCGAAATTGACGTTTCCCTTTCGTGGCTGCAAAAACGCCTTGGCAAAAACATACCGAACAATGAAATTGCGGAAAAACTTTCGCGGCTTGGTTTTGAAACGTCATTTAACGCGGATTTAATGCACGTTGTTACCCCAACGTGGCGTTCCACAGGGGATGTGTCCATTCCCGCCGACATTATGGAGGAAGTTGCCCGTATGTACGGCTTTGAAAATTTCGAGGCTTCGCCCATTACAACATCCTTCGAGGGCGCGGTAAACCAAATAAACGCCGAGCTTGACCGCAAAATTAAGGAATACTTGGCGTTTCGCTGCGGTATGCGCGAGGTATTTACCTATCCGTGGATGACGGACGAATACGTTAACGCCGTTTTGCAAAATACGGACGGCATACTATCCCTTTCAACGCCGCCATCGCCGAGTGAGAGCTATTTGCGCGCTTCGGTTTTGCCTAATCTTTGCAAGGCTGTTTCGGAGAATTTGCGTTTTTTCGGCGAGTTTGGAATTTTTGAAACGGCGCAGGTATTCGGTAACGACTTTACCGCCGAATACGACAAACGGGAATTGCTGCCATCCGAACGCAAAACCGTTGGCGGTGCGCTTACCGCGGATTTTGACAAAACCGAGGAACTGTTTCGAAAGGCAAAGGGCATACTTGAAGAAATGCCGCGATATGTGCATATGCCGCCTTTTACATTCGAGCAAACCGAAAAACCGGTATGGGCGGATAATACCGTATGGCTTAATATTGTTTTTGAAGGCAAAAAAGCCGGAAACCTTGCGCTTTTATCCAAAAAAACCGCGCTGGACTGCGGTATTAAAAACAGCGCTGTAATGCTATTTGAAATTGATATTGACACGCTAAGCGCATACCCGTCGCGTACAAATACATTTGAACATCTGCCGGAATACCCTGTTGCGGAATACGATTTATCCATGCTCTTTAATTCGGCGGTAAAATGGAGCGAAATTGAGCAAGTTATTTCGGAAACTGACAAAACGAAGGAACTGATTCAAAATGTAATATTTATTGACGAATACCGGGGCAAGCAGGTTCCGGATGGAAAAAAATCCGTAACGTTCAGGCTGTTTATAGGTTCGCGCCAAAAAACGCTTACATCCGGGGAGATTGAGGCAAAGGCGAACTCCGTTGTTAAAAAACTTTCAAAGGTTTTGGACGCGCAAATAAGAAGCTAAATTTGGTGCGGCTAAAAATTATTGGTGTTTTCGCTATGATGTTGTGTGTCGCCTTAGAATTATAAGGCGGCACTTTCTTTTTTGCGCAGATAGCAATTTGGATTTACGCTGCGGAGAACTAAACGATAGTAATTACCCGCACTTTTGCGCCAAATTAAGCAGGTGGGGGTATAGAGGGCTTCGGCACAAATTATATCGCACAGCAATGTGCCACCTGACGCTTCAGAACATTTTTGAGCGCACCAAGTTATAGTAAAGGGTCTATTTTTGCGGGTGCGCTCAAAAATATTCTTCTCTCTGCTCTGGGGAACCAATTTTCGCCAACAAGTTATGCGCAAAGATTAAGTATTGCGGCGGCGAAAATCGTTTCCCCGCCGCGTGGCACAATCATGCTGTGCAATATAATTCACACCGAATCCCCGCCGGCATGTTCTTTGCAGGCAGCAGGGTTGTGTGGAAAGTACAGCGCGTTCTTTGCAGGCAGCAGTTGTGTGCCGAAATTTTACGCCGCCGGAATAATTGTACCGCCAAAATATACTAATGCACGCCGAGAAATGAGGATTGTAGCTCTTGGAGTTTATTAACGCGCCGCCCACAAGTTCTGCGCGCTGGAATATTCGGCAACGTACAAATTCCGCACACACCCTGACGCCTGCAAATAACATGCTGATGGCTTTGGCGTAAATTATATTGCACAGCATGATTGTGCCACGCGGCGGGGAAACGATTTTCGCCGCCGCAATACTTTATCTCCGCGAACAACTTGTTGGCGAAAATTGGTTCCCAGAGCAGCGAGAAGAATATTTTTGAGCGCAACCGCAAAAATAGACCCTTTACTATAAAATTGGTGCGCTCAAAAATGTTCTGAAGCGTCAGGTGGCACATTGCTGTGCGATATAATTTGCGCCGAAGCCCCTCTACACCCCCATGCCGAACCGATATGCAAAGTGCGGGTAATTTTTCCTTTAAAATCCCTTCAATTTCAAGTTATGCACCAAGTCCACGTAAAACTCGCAAACATCAAAACCGTCTATATTTTTTCCGGTTAAATCTATTGTATCGCCGTGCGAAATTCCCCAACTCCCCTTTGGGCTTATAATTCCTAAAAAATTTCCCCATGCCATAGAGCTTACCGAAACAAGCCCGTCGTTATCCCCGCCGCCCAAACGTTTTATAAGTTCGTAACCAAGGTTAAGCGGGAAAATTGCTCCGCCTGCCGAACGCATTTTAGAGCCGACGCTTTGGTAGTGCACATCCGGGGAATCGGGCATAAGCGCGTTCAGCCTTTCGCATTCGGTATCGGTTAAAACCTCAAGCCCGCCGAAAAAATCCGGCGAATCGTCTCCGAGCTTTTTGTAAAGCGCCTCGTACTTTTTCCCAATGGAGGCAAGCGCGTTTTGCGAAATTTTTTCCGTCAATATACGTACATGGTTGCAACCCCGGTGCGGAGTTGCGATTGTGGTAAGCGATGCGGTGTATTTATCCATGCCGTGGCAACTTATTGCGTTACGCGCATCCAACCCGCCCTTGGAGTGGGCGATAATATTTACCTTTTCGCATCCCGTTTCTTCCACTATTTTCAGAATTGTGTTTTTAAGCTCCTCGCCGCTTTTTTCAACAGACGCGGCGGATTGATGCTCCCCGTAATAAATGGTTGCTCCGTTTGCTGTAAGCTCATTCGGGATTCTTCCCCAATAATTTTTAATTTTCCAATCTCTAAAAAACACTCCGTGTACCATTAACAAGGGATATTTTGTTTGGCAGAGTTTTTCGCTTTTCCTGTCGGTATTCAGTTTGCTTTTTTCCAGCGTAAATTGATATTCCGTTCCGGAAATTGAAACAAACTGATAAAGCAAAATAATGTTTACTATGGGAACCCACCACAAAAACAAAAGCAGTATACGCCGCAGTAATCCAAGCTGTGAAGAGAATACAAACAGGCGGATAAGCCCGTTTATGTGCATGAGAAAAATTAACAAAGCGCTTACAACGGCGTTTGTAATAAGGATGGCGGTACTGAAAGGTATTTTAGCAACTAAAACTACAATATAAAAAACAAACTCGGCGGTGGAACTAAACAGTGAAGCGAAAATGAGCTCGTTGCCGCCGCGCAAGATTTTTAAACGCGCGTTTGCATCCTTGGCACGGCAAGGCAGAATATTAAAAAAAATATAAAATGCGATAAGTAAAAAGCCAACAAGCACCGATACTGCAAACGGCATAAAACTTGCAAGTAATACAAGGTTAAAGAACAGTACCAAAAGCAAACAATAGCAAAAACGCCATAGCAGCATACAAAAACCTCCTAAAAGAAAAATGAAGAATGAAAAATGAAACACCCGAACAAAAAAGCGTTCGGGTGTTTGTTAACGTAATCAGGCTTTATCGTATTGAACCCTTAAAAGCCGCATTTCTTCGTATATATCTTCCAATTCTTTGTCGATTCTGGATTTGTTCATTATATATCTTGCGCCTTTCATTTTGGCTTCCACAGCCGATTGCTTTTCTTTCAAAATTGTTAAGGCTGCGGAATACTCTTCGTTTTTGCGCTTTTTCTCTTCTTCAATTTCTTCCAGAGTACGCCTGCCTTGTTTTGCGCTTGGGCTTGGGCTTGGCGCGGGAGCCGGAGCGTGCGATGGGGGGGGCGCTGCTCTTCGCGCATCCTCGGCGGCCTTGGCTTCCGCTGCTCTGCGAGCTTCCAAAGCGGCTTTTGCTTCCGCTGCTCTGCGAGCTTCCTCTGCTACTCTGCGGGTTTCCTCTGCGGCTTTAGCTTCGGCGACTTTTCTGGCTTCCTCTGCGGCTTTGGCTTCTGAAGCTTTTCTGGCTTCCTCTGCGGCTTTGGCTTCGGCTACTTTTCTGGCTTCCTCTACCGCTTTAGCTTCGGCGACCTTTCTGGCTTCCTCCGCCGCTTTAGCTTCGGCTGCTTTTCGGGCTTCCTCTGCGGCTTTGGCTTCGGCGGCCTTTCGGGCTTCCTCTGCCGCTTTAGCTTCCTCTGCTCTGCGAGCTTCCTCTGCGGCTTTGGCTTCGGCGGCCTTGCGAGCTTCCTCTGCCGCTTTAGCTTCGGCGGCCTTTCTGGCTTCCTCTGCCGCTTTAGCTTCCGCTGCTCTGCGGGCTTCCTCTGCCGCTTTAGCTTCCGCTGCTCTGCGGGCTTCCTCTGCCGCTTTAGCTTCCGCCGCTCTGCGGGCTTCCTCTGCCGCTTTAGCTTCGGCGGCCTTTCGGGCTTCCTCTGCTGCGTTTGCCTCCGTAGCTTTTCTGGCTTCCTCTGCGGCTCTTGCTTCGGCGGCTCTGCGAGCTTCCTCTGCCGCGTTTGCCTCCGTAGCTTTTCTGGCTTCCTCAGCGGCTTTAGCTTCGGCTGCGCGTCGCGCTTCTTCCGCTGCTTTAGCTTCGGCTACGCGTCGCGCTTCCTCCGCTGCGTTTGCTTCGGCTGCGCGTCGTGCTTCTTCGGCTTTAGCTTCCGCTGCCCTGTTATCATCCAGAACTTTGGGGCGGTCTTGTTTTATAAATGAATTTTTAACAATTATGCCGCCTGCTTCCGGTTTTGCTTCTTTAAACATTTTAGACATCATAGCGTAGAGTTCCACAAGCCCGTCGCCGCTTACGGCCGAAACCTCAATAATTCGCGCGGCGGGTGCGTACTGCTCGAAGGATTCCTTAGGAATAGCAAGCCCTAAGTCGCTTTTGTTAAGCAAAATAAGCGCGTTGCTTTGAAGCCCTTCAAGAAGCTGGGTATCTAACTTTGTAAGGTCGTTGGAACCGTCTACTACAAGTAGCACCAAATCGGCGGTGTGGGCGGCGTTAAACGCGCGTTCAACACCTATTCTCTCAATAGCGTTGTATGTTTCGCGAATACCGGCGGTATCCAAAAGCCTAACCGGAATACCGTCAATTTCAATTGTTTCCCTCACAATATCCCTCGTTGTGCCGGCAATATCCGTAACAATAGCAACGTCCGTTTCGGAAATTGCGTTAAGCAGGGACGATTTACCAACGTTTGGCCTGCCGATAATAACAACAATTTTACCAAGCTCTAACGAGGCAATAGCTTTCTTAATTAATTTTGTTTTCTTTATAATTTCCGCGTTTGTTGTTTCCGGCATTGATATCGCGTCATTTAAGGCGGCGCGTGAGGCTGCGGTATATTCCTGCGTATTAATGCCCCTTGCGGTAACAAGAACGGTATCAAGCGTGCCTTTGCCGGCAAACACAAGCGCTTCGGCGGCATTTGTTATTGCCTTAAGTTTCGCCGTCATCTTTGAGTTTGTATCTTCCGGCATTTGAAGCGAGGCGTGTATATGCTTCCAGGATTCAGGGGTAAAATCCTCCGCGGCAAGTTCCGTTGCGGCGGCTTTTGTATTTTCAAGTTCCTCCTTAGCCGCGAAAACCAAAGACAAAACGGAGGCTTTTACTGCGGCTGTTTTATCCACAATTTCGGATGTGGAGTTCTCCGCGAGCGCCAAAGCTGCGGTGCGAAGAGCCCAAGACTCGGCTGTATAATCCGATGCGTTAAGGTTTGCGGAAGTTTTAGCATCGTTCAAATCAGCAATTGCGGCCTTGCTTGTTCCCAAAACGCCCTTTGCCTCGGTTAAAACCGCGTCCGCAAAATTTGAATCCCCAATATCTATTGCCGGCATATCGGATAAATCGTCCGGCATGTCGAAAAGATCCATATCACGGTAGCAGGGAATTATTGCGCGCGAACGGTCCCCTTTTGTGAGTGCGTGAAAGCGAACCCAACTGTTACGGGAACTTACGGCGTAAAAGCTGTCCTTACTTGTGCCGAGTATTAACATAAGTTTTGCGCTGTTTATTGCGCTGAATATGTACGCCTCGTGCATTTGCATCGGCACGCCTTTTAAAGAAGCGTGTGAAAAAAAGACGCGGTACCTTTCCTTAACAAGCTTATCGTAGAGTTCCTGCGAAAGCTGCAAGTCGTCCTCGGTGGATGGGTCTGCGGCTTCGTTGTAGCAAATAAAAGCATCGTAAGGTTCTTCCCTATATGAAATAGCGAGTATATCCTTTTGGATTTCATTGAGCTTATTTGCTTCCGCCGCGTATAAATCCCTAACTGTACTGTCCTGCGTGTTACTGAGCGCCAAAAGATAATCGGCATCTGTAAGTATGGGTACGTACTGCACCCGGTGAAAAATTGGGATATACGCCCCGCTGTTCGGTTCCTTAACATACTCTATTCCGTAGCGGCAAAGTACCGCGCACCAATGCGCTTCCGCATTGGAGTTATTATCCTTCAGAATATTTCTGTAGGCGTTAAGCGCCTTGTCGAACTCGTTTAAGCGCCTAAAATGGTTTCCCCGGTTAAATAAATTGACCAACTTTTCGTCCTCTGCCTTGGAAAGTGTAGATGTAATTCCACAGGAGCTGCACGTTCCAAACGCGGAACCCTCCTCTTGGCGTACATTTCCGCCGCAAATTTTACACTTGAATTCTGCCATGCCTTGCACCCCTTTGTTTTCATTTTTATCTCTACGCCGTTATCTATAAACAAAGTTACAATATAACCTATAATACAATAAACATTCAAAATATGCAATCCGCAAGATTGCTAAATTTCAAAAAAAACAGCGGCAGAATTTTCGGCCGCTGTTTTAATTAACCGGGTGTTAGTTTATCTTTCGCTAACTATGCGCATTGAAGCGGGAAACAACCTTACAGAGATACTTTCCGAGAAGGTTAAACTCAAAAAAAGCTTAGCCTTGGAATTATTTCTCTTAATGACAGTCGGTTCCCGGTTCATTTAACGCGTTTGCAGAGCTTATTTACACTTCATTTGTTTTGCGCGAAGCATACGGCATCAGTTTCCGCGGCAACTCCGTAAAAGCTTCACAGGTTTTATACCGGAGATTTTCGTTTCGGTTTCCGTATCCGGCCGGGTTTGCGTATCCGTTTCGGTTTCCGCCTTTTCAGGTTTACGTATCCGTTTCGGTTTCTGTGCCCGGTTCAGTTTCCGTATCTGTATCGAATTGGCTCCGGCTCGGCAGTATACAAAAAACGCTTTTGCCTTGTATCCGCGCATTCACAAACGCCAAGAACTACACTTAGCTTGGCTTGGCGTTTTCTATGCGTGCCTTAGTATAGATTTAAGAATTGTTGCGTATATTCCCTCTTTTGTTATGTAATTTTGTAACAACCATTATTGAAACACTCGCAATTAACATTGCCAAAGCCAATACTAATTTTCCTAAGGAATTGTTGTCGCCGGTTTGCGGGTTAACGGCGGAATCGTCGGGGTTTACAGGCGTTTCATCCTCCGGGGTTACACCTTCATCCCAAATGTTATCGTCCGCAGGGGGAGTATCATCCTCCGGGGTTGGGTTTGCGGAGGGAATAGTGCCGTCGGACGGTTGTTCATCCGTATTGTTGTTATCGGCGGGAGTAACATCAGGTGTTTCTTCCGATATGTTGCTTTCGGGATAACTGTACCACCTCTCATAGAATTGACTTGAAGGGTAGTTTGGCCGCCTTATTGGTTCCGAGAGCGGGATGCCTTCAATTGCCATAACTTGCAAACTCAATAAAACCGAAATACTCATAACTACGGCGGCAAAAACCGCAACCTTCCTTTGCAGGTACTTTTTTTTCATAATGTAGCTCCTTTCTAAATTTAAGCTTCCCGTTAGCCCATATACAAAGCTAAGAGCCGCCTTTCCAACATTATATACCATAAAAGTTAAAATTGGAACCAAAAGTTTTAAAAAATTTTTACTTAGATGATTTGAAAATAAAAATAAGCCCCTGAAAATAACAGGAACTTATCAACATAATGGGCCTTCAGGGACTCGAACCCCGGACCAATCGGTTATGAGCCGACCGCTCTGACCAACTGAGCTAAAGGCCCAAGATAAAAAGAAATAAAAAATGACCCGTGGGGGAATCGAACCCCCGTTACAGCCGTGAAAGGGCCGTGTCTTAACCGCTTGACCAACGGGCCGCACTTACATTTTGGTACGCGCTTTGATTTTTGCGCCAACGAAGTGCATTATAATATATATGATATTTTTCGTCAAGCATTTATTTTTTGCAAGATAAAAAATATTGCTGGTAATTTAAGCCTTTAAAACCCTATTTGCTACATTCCCGCGTCCGAAATAATAATATCTAAAATACTTAATACTTCTGCGTATGTCATTGCGAGTTTTGGAGAAAGACTTTCAAAATTATCAAGCATTCCTATACTCTCCGCTTTAAGAACCGAAGCTCTGTACTGCCCGGAAACAGAGTCTAAATCTCCAAAATAGGATTCGTCTGCGGTTAAGCTTGAGCGTATTCTGCCCGCCTTGTTTTCGTAAAGTTTCACCAAAGCGTGTATTCCGGCTTCCCTTGTAACAATACTTCCTGCGGTTAACATTCCGGCTTTTCCTAAAGCGCTTTGCGCTTCGTCGGATAGCGGTTCGTTTACGGAAACGCTTAACTGCCTTTTCGAAAGCGCGTAAATGAGCTGGTTAAACTGGTTTGGGCTAATCGGCGCGTTCGGATTAACCTGCGGCATATCTTCCATATTAATTCTTGAATTTACGTTAATTGCGCTGTTAACTGCTGCAGAATCAATTTCTCCGTTCGTTTTGCTCGTATCGCTTGTAAGTACCGGCGCTTTTTTAGCTATAGCCGCGTAGTTAGCGGGTTTTTTAGACGTAACGGTAATACTTCCGGAAACCTCGTTATAATTTCCGTTAAGGCGAACCCAGCCTCCGGTGTTGGAATCTGCAACATAGCCGGCAACGTTGGCATCTATAACCGCGTAGCGGTTGTCAAGTTTCATGTTTACGGTTAAATCCGCGCCCAAGTTCTTTAAGGCTACCGAACGCGATGGCGTTGTAACCGAAAGGGATATTTTTTGCGGAGTGTTAACATAAGCCTGGGTATCGGTTAAAAGCGGAACCGTAACAAAATTATCAGTTGCGATTCTCACCTTCGATGCCGCGCCAAAATCCTTTATCGCCGTAATTTCCGCAGTGTTAAATGTTCCCGGCGCAACGGTAAAGGTTGTTTGCCCCGATACAAAATCAATACTTATTTTGCGTTCGTTAAACGCCTTAAATATGGAGTAGGGCATAATAACCTCGCGCGTATTAATTTCGCTTGCTCCGTAGCTTGATAAATCTATAGAGTAATGAAATACTCCCGATTGATAAAGCCTGGAAATAAACCGCTGATCAACCTGATTGTCGTTGTTTCCCATTGCGTCCTTTTCGTTAGAACGGAAACGGTAGGTAAGCGTTTTGGTATCCCCGTTGTAGGTTATTTCAAAATCGTCTAAAGGCAACGGGTAATGCGCGTCGTTAACCAAGCCGTCGTAATCCCCGCCTTTGCTTGTAAATATACCTATGTTATCCGTCCATTCGGATTCTTTTCTTAGTACCTGCCCCGGAATTGGCTCGCCTTCAAGCGGCGGTATGGTAATTTCGATATAATCCAAATAATCCTCGTCCAAGGATATCTGAATTTGATAGCTGTAGCTGCGGTCCATATATCCTTCCGCGTTTTTGGTAACCGTAAGTATTGTTCGCGCTCTGGCGTAATAGCGTTTATTCGGCAATAGCTCGTTAAACTTTGCCATAAGGAACTCCGGCAGAAGTTCGCTTGTTAACGCCTCGGCGGTTCCTTCCGCGAAAGATTCCGGAATTTCGCCTGTATCCTGCGCGTCCCTCATCCATTCATAGGTAAGATAGTTAGGGTCGAAAGCTTGTATATTCGTTTCGTTTGTTTTGTTGTAAACATCCAAGCTGTTTGCGGATGCCGGGCCGAACCCGCGCGGCGGTTTGGGCGGCTGAAGTTCCTTCGTTGTCTCGGTTGTGGGGTTTGATATTTTTTCAATTATCTGCCCGTTAACCTCCGCCGCAGCGCCAACCCAAAAGTAATAAATAGTTTCCGGAAAAAGAGGCTGTACCTTGTAATATAAATACTGCTCCTGGCGGCCGGTTACGGTATTTGTTGCCATTTGTATTGTTCCGTTCGCGGAAAGCTCGCTCCATTCTATAGGAGCCGTACCTATAGGGTAATCCGATAAAAGCTCCGATACATAAAGCCTGTATTCCAAACCTTCGGTGTAGGTAAAACGCACGGTAATACTTGTATCGGTTGTATCCTCCGTTACTATTTCAATTATAGGAGTGGTTGGCACAGGCTGAATAGGCGGGCGCGTATCAAGCGTTGTGCCGGCTACAAACGCGGGGTAATAGGACGCGTTTACGGTATATGGGCGCAAGAAAATAACATACGCCGTGTTATTGTCAAGCCCGCTAACGGTGTAGTAGGGGGTATTGCCATCCATTAAAGGCGTTATACTTTGCCATACCGCGCTGTTATTCCAAATGGAACCCTCGTTATTTTCCGTACCCATTGGGTCGAGCAAAACATTATTAATATACTGCTCATACGTAAGGTTTGTTTCCGAAAGCATATCCTCATATTTTACAACATGCATTTTGTAGTTTGCGCCGTTTAAATTCATTCGGCGCACGGCAATAAATTCCGTATAGTCAAAATCGGCCGAACCAAGTTTACTTTGAAGGCTATCGGACAAAACAAGCATGGAATTTTCCGCCTTGTCCAAATCTTCCATTAAATTGTGTATTTCAGGGTTGTTAGAATTTCCCCATATAATCTGATTGCTCGAACCTATACCTACGGACGAGTACCAGCGGTTATCGGCGGGGTTATACGCCTCAAGCCAGTTTGTATCCCATTCTACGGTAATTGAAGATTCGTCTATCATATCCGCTCCGTCGGCGTCTTTTTTAATTCGAAGCGGCGGCGAGGATATCATAACCGGTGTTGTGGAAATATCGTCCGTGGGGGGAATATAGATGGAACCGTAGGAATACCTCTGTTCTATATCCGGGTTGGCGTTTTCCGGTTTTAAGGTTCTTGTGCCGCATATTTGAACGTAATAAACCTTATTTTTTTCAATCGGTTTTTTTACAAATACCCCGTTTTCCAAAGTGGCGTATGTTGTTATCGTGTTTGCGCCGGTAAAGGTATAAACCGGCCCGGGCACGGCCGCAGAAAAAGGATACCCAGTATAAGGCTCTAAGGTAAGAAGCTCGCCGTGCTGGGTTATAATTTGGGAACCCGCCATTCGAGGGTCTTCCAAATAGGTAACGTCGTCCGTTACCCAAATATCGTATGTAACGTCCCTGTCCACATATACGTTGCCGTAATTCGGGTCCGGAATTTGGTTTTCGTCGTAGGGCTGGTGATAAAATGCTAAAAAGCTTAAATTTAGCGCATCCCGCGATTCTGTGTAGTCGAGGGTGTAAATTGTGGGGCTGTAATCTATAAACGCCGTAAAAGACGGGTTATATTCCGCAACCTGCGATTCCACAAAAATAACCGTGCCGTCCGGGTATTCATATTCCACAATAATTCGGTAAAGGGTTGGCCTTGTGGGTTTGGTAAAACGCGCCGTATTTACCTGCACCGCCTGATAGCCGGAGTACCCGCCTATATTCTGCCAACTGCTTGAGCCTTGCTCGCTGGATAACATGCTTTGAATAGTTACGCTGTTAACTGTTCCCGTTTGCGACGTGGCAAGCGAACCCCATGTTAACTTAACTGTTGTGGGGCTATCTTCTTCTACCATTAGGGTTGGTTCAAGAGAAAAACTTGTGCGGTATTCCCGGCCGGAAAAAGCTATGGGAAGGTTTGTTACGTTATCTTGAAGCTGAACATAATAATTGCTTCCGCTGTACTGAATTACCGGAACAACTTTTAACGCATAGGGTACGCCGTACTGCAAATCCGTACCGGTGAAGGTAAATTGAAGCTTTCTGCCGCTATCTATTCTTTCAAGGTTATCGTCGTTATAATTAACAACCACCGGTTCGTTGCCCTCCGTGGGGATTTCGTTATCCTGAGTGTACGGTGTGTAGTAAATATTGTATTGACGGATAACTTCGTTACCGTTGTAGGTTGGGTTATCCCATGTTACGGTGACGCTTTTATCCTCGTTGCCGCTTACCGCGGTAACGTTAAGGTCTGTTAAATAAAGGGCAATTGCCTCCGTGCCGTTAAACGGAGCGCGAATAGGAACTGCGGTATCGTTTTCGCCGCGTCTGTTATGAGGCTCAACCGTACCAACGTGGTAAGGCATTATTCTGTACGCGTAAATACTTCCCGACGTAAGGGTTTCCGTTCTTGCCCACGACAGTATATAATCCTGAGCTGTTGCGCCTGCCGGGTGCTGTACGGTATCAACTATGCCGAAGCCTTCGTTTTCCGTAGCGTTACGCATGGAAATTTCGTACCCTTCCGTTTGATGCTGGTAACCGTTGTTTTGCGGCCGGAAATTTTGAGTATCCGCAGCGGTGGATATGCTCGGAATTTGCCAGCCGATGGTTAGGGTATAGTTTGTACCCGAAATGTCGGAGTCGTTTGTAATAATAAGGTTTCTAATTGGGTTTTGAAGGTTTGCGAAAACGGCCTGGGGCGGGAAAAGCGCCAGAACGAAAACTAATGATAAGATGAATGCGGTAAGCCTTTTTTTCATGTATATCCTCCTTAAATAGGCAGGTTGGAATTTGAACAGTTGAATTAACGATGTTCAGGTTAGTAATTTTACACCATTATACCGGAAAATGCGGAATAAGGAAATAGGTTTTGAAAAATTAACGAAACGCATTTTGTTTGGCGGTTACTGCTGTGGTAAGGTAAGCATGACAGACAAGCGCTTAGTGTAACTGGAATGCAGATATGCTTCTTTTTTTTCTCGTTCTGAAATCAGTAATTAATGGGGCAATTGCCTTGAGGGCGAAAATCATTCTCTTGTAATGTATTCAAAATTTTAGTAGTATATTTATTACAGTAGATTCATCACAAATTACTGCCATGAATGATTTATGCGGCGATTTAATTTTATTTGTAGCGTTGTCAGAAACGATACCGACAAATCGACTCTTTTGAATATTTTATCGTGTTTGTAAAAGTCGGATTCCGGCAAATTATTGCACCTGAGGCAAAACGGAAGTTTTTATGCTCAGGTTAGTATACTAAGTTTTGTAAATTGAAAATTTGAAAAAACCGTGAAAAATTGATTTCAAAACAGAGAAATATATAAATGAAGGTGATAAAAATCATGAATAATGTTCCGGTTTTATTTAATCGCAAAATACTAAATAAGTATCTATCCGCTTATTCAAGTGAGCAAATTTTAGATTATGCTTGCAAACGATCTGAAATCGCAAGGTGGAAAAGATCAATTGAAGAGGGAGATCTATTAAAAACAAAAGAAAGAACCGTACAAGGCAAGTTTTTAGTTAATGTTTTTGAAAAAATATTAGGGTATGAAACGATTGTAAGTGGATCGGCAGAATATAATCAGGAAGCTGAATACACTTCTAAGCTTGATGGAACACAAGCCGATGGTGCACTTGGGTTTTTTACAGCTAAGTCAAAGACGGTTCGCGCTGTAATTGAACTAAAGGACGCGAAGACTAATCTTGATAAAAAGCAACAGCGTAGCAATCACCTAACTCCAGTGGAGCAGGCTTTCAACTATGCCAATAAGAATGGTTCAGGTTGCAGATGGGTAATTGTTTCTAACTTTGTTGAAATTCGTTTATATAATAGTTCGAGTTCGCTTGAATATGAAAAATTTTTAATAACCGAATTGGACGATGCGGAAGAGTTTAAACGGTTTTTTTTCCTTCTTTGCAAAGAAAATCTAATAGATAAATTTGGAAAGTCAGTTGTTGACAAGCTTTATGACGACAACGAACAAGCACGAAAAAAAATATCAAACGAGTTTTACAAGGATTATAAAAAGCTACGAACAGATTTGTTTTCTGAGCTTAAACATAACAATTCATCTATCGACGAAATTATCTTGTTTTCAAAAGCTCAAAAGATTCTTGATCGTTTTATATTTATCTGTTTTTGTGAAAATCTCCTACTCTTGCCGCAGGGTATTTTCAAATCTGTCATAGAAGCTGCAAAGAAATCGTTTATTATGATTCCAAATCGTCTTTGGGCACAGTTAAATGGTCTTTTTCATTCTATAGATAAAGGCAATCCACCTATGAAAATAAATGGATATAACGGTGGCTTGTTTAAACAAGATGAAATCTTAGATGAATTAAGCATACCTGACGTTGTTTTAGAACGTTTTGAAGTTTTGACAAGTTATGACTTCAGTTCAGATCTTAATGTTAATATATTAGGGCATATTTTCGAGCAGAGTATTTCTGACATAGAGTTGGTTAAGGCTGAAATTTCTGGTAGAGCTACAGATAGTTTCAACAATAAACAAAAAGAAGATGGCATTTTCTATACGCCAGATTATGTAACTAAATTTATTGTGGAAAAAACAATTGGTCGATGGATTAATGATGAAAAAAGGAAAATAAGATGTGAATTGATTGGTGGCGCAGGGTTTGTTACACACGTCGGAAAACGTAGCAAAACAATTAAAAAGTGGGAGGAGATTCCGGAGGCAACAGTGGGGAAAGGTAGCATTACTTATGCTGCTATTGTAAATCTGCATATTGCTTTTTGGGAGCGATATACAGAAAGAATCAAAGAAATTCGCGTAGTTGACCCAGCCTGCGGGAGTGGTGCGTTTTTAAATCAGGCTTTTGATTTCTTAGCAAAAGAGGGAGCCTACGCGATTGAAATGTATTATTCACTCATGGGCGGGCAAATGACGATTTTTAACTGGGATGAACATATTTTGCAAAACAGCCTGTATGGTGTTGATTTAAATGAGGAAAGCATTGAAATAACGAAACTATCTCTTTGGCTTAAAACTGCGCGTAATGACAGAGCTTTAACTGCGCTGGATGAAAATATAAAATGCGGTAATTCAATTATTAATTCTGTAGATGTTGCAGGGAACCATGCTTTTGATTGGAAGAAAGAATTTCCATCAGTTATGGAAATGGGTGGTTTTGACATAGTTATCGGAAATCCACCTTATGGAGCTACACTTTTACAGTCTGAAAAAGATTATATAGCTGCCAATTATCAAACAACTGAATATAATTTTGATACATATAAAACTTTCATGGAGCTTGGATCAAAGATTGTGAAAACGGACGGATATATGGGTTATATCACACCTAATACTTATTTTGTGCTGGAAAAAGGTGCAAATAAATTGCGAAAATTTCTATTTGAAAATTATACTTTTCTTAATGTCGTTGAATTGTACAATGTTTTCCCAACAGCGGTCGTTGAACCAGCAATTTCTATATTTATGAATAGACGACCTATGATAAACAGCGTTAAGTTGGAGGTAATTTCCGTTCCAAGAAAGACGGATTTGGCGTCCACATTTATAGCTGACGGTATGACGACTTTATTTGAACAATCAGAGTTACAGGAAAAAGAAGGGTACATTTTTAATTATAAGGAAACTACATCTGAAAAGAAACTAATTAAAAAAATAAAAGAAATTGCGACACCGCTATCAGAATATTTCAATGTTACTACAGGTGTAAAACCTTACCAGGTTGGAAAAGGCAACCCTAAACAAACTAAGAATCTTGTGGATAACAAGCCATTTGAGGGATTTAAAAAAACAGATGAAAATTGGTTTGAGTATATTAGGGGAAAGAATATTAATAGATATACCGACGCATGGGAAGGTGAATACATTAAATACGGCGAATGGCTTGCCGAACCTCGAAATATTGAAATGTTTCAGAACGAAAAATTGTTTGTACGACAGACGGGAGACTATCCGATTGCAACTTATGATGCAAGTGGAAAAGTTGGCAAAAACACAGTTCACTGTGTATACCATTTTAAAATACCCAAAAATGTTTCTTTGAAATATGCTTTAGGGTTATTAAATTCAATGCTGATGAGATGGGTATTTCAACATGATAATTTTCACATTGTAGGAAAACCATTAGCAGAAACAAAAAAAGTATATATTGAACGACTTCCGATTGTTGTTGCTGACGATCAATCTGTAATTATAACACTTGTTGACCTGTTGCTTAAAACCTATCAAGCAAGATTTGACAATGCGAAGCAATTCGTTGATTATCTGACTGCGATGTACTCGCTAAAATCTGTTAGTGTAAAACTTTCGGAGTTTTACACGCTGAATTTTAAAGTCTTTATAGGAGAATTAAAGAATCAAAAGATCAAATTAACGCCGAAACAAGAAATCGAACTCATGCCATTGTTTAGTGAAAAAGCAAAGGAATGTTTGGAATTATCCCAAACGATTTATCATCTTGAAAAAGATCTGGACGATGAAGTTTTTCAATTGTACGGGTTAACAGAAGAAGAAAAAAATATTGTAAAAGAAAATATGTAGAGTGTAACCCTTTAATTCAATAATTTCATCCTTCACTCGCACTTTTTTATGGAATTTCACCACCATATTTTTACCCATTCCTACTATACCTTAAAAAACCGTCTGCTTAACGCAGACGGTTTTTTAAGAAAATTATTAGTTACTTCCAAAATACTGTTCGTAAGCTGCGGTTCGTGCGTCAATAATTGCCTGACCGCCGGAAGCCATATAGTCGTCGTAACCCGAATCGAAAACGGAATCGAAATCCGCAACCGAGGCGTTTACAGCCTGGTTAAGCAGCGCGTCGCGTTTTTCCTTAAGGGGGTTTGCCATGCCGGATTCGGCTTCAATTGCCCCAACGTTATAGTGCGGAAAAATTCGGGATTCGTTTTGCGCGGCAACATAAGCTTTTTCAACATAACGCGATTCTATTCCCGCGTAGCTTAACACAAGCGATTTACCGTTTAACGAATCGTCGCCTAAATCAAGGCCGTTAATTGTAATAGTATAGTCAATATTTTGCGGGGAGTTCTGAATATATTCCGTTCCGAGCGCGGATATAATTTCTATAGAGCCGTCGTCGTGTACGGTATGGGTAACGCCCTCGTCGCCGATTTGCAGATATTTGCGGTTTTCAACCTTCGAAATCCAGTCCACATAAAGCATGGATGCCAACGGTTCGTCGTTTGTTGCCGGGAAGAAAACCTTACGGTCTACGGAGCCTTCAACGAATTTGCGCGGTACGCCGCTGTCGTTAGTGAACGGGTCTATGGCAATAAAGCCGGCCGCGTCGCCGAAGTTTCGCTTTAAGTTGGAGTTTATAGAATCCTCTCCGTTGCGGTACGGATAATCCCAGTTATGTATGAACGAACCTACAAAACCGGCTTTGCTGTTGTTATCTTCCGTTGCGTCGCCCGCGCCGTAAATTGAGAAATCCGGCCAAATAAGCCCGTCGTTATACCACTTGTTAAGTACGCGAACGCCTTCTTTATAGTTCGGGAACATAAACTGCCTGTCGTCGAAACCGTAAATAAATACTTCGCGGTCTGTAATGGAATCCGGTACGAAGGAGTTCATAAGCGTGTTCGCTCTCCAGCCAACGTCGGAACCAAGTGAGAACGGAATCATTTTATCCGCGTCCGCGCCGAGCAATGTTTCGGCGTTGTCTTTAAACGCTGCAAGCATCGCCTCAAATTCCGCAAGAGTTTTAGGCTCCGGAATGTTAAGCGCGGCAAGCCAGTCCTCGCGTACAAATGTGTTGATACGTGAGTTGTTGGCTATTATTGCCTCAATTGCCCAAATGTGCCCGTCCTCAGGGTCCTTATTAAAATGAAGGTTATACTCCCCAAGCAAATCCCACAGGTTCGGGAAAAGCTCTTTATAACCGTCAATATAGGGGGACATGTCAAGTATGCCGCCCATTTCGCCGTATTCCTGAATTGCGGGGTAGTTGTAGGTTACGCAAACGTCCGGAGTGTCTCCTGCGGCAAGCAGGTTAACAATTTCGTTTTCCTCGCCCCAGCGGGGAACGGTTATCCATTCAATTTCAATGTTAAGGTCGCGAAGTACGCCTTCCTTAATCCAGTTTGAATAATAATTGTCCTCCGGTTTGGTTTTTTGGTCGTCAAGGCCGCGGTCGAAAACTTCCACTGTTATGTGGCGTGTTTCGGTAAACCTGCCGTCTACCAAGCCCAATTCCGCGTATGGGTTTTCTTCGGCGGGTGCCTCCTGTGTTGGTGCCGTGTCTGTTGGTGCCGTGTCCGCCGGTGCCGTATCGGTTGGTGCCGTGTCCGCCGGCGCCGGGTCTGCCGCTGCGGGAGCCGGGTTCGCGGCGCCGGGGGCATCTTCCGGCGGCTGACATGCCGAAATAAGCATTACGAGCATTACAACAGCCAATAATGTTGATAAAATTCTTTTCATGTTTACCTCCTGTTATTAATAATAATATATACTGCGGAGCGGTTTGGCTAAACTTATTAACCTTTTTCCGCACCGATAGTAACGCCTGTAATAAAGTATCTTTGAAGCCACGGATATATCATAAGAATCGGAACTGTGGCAAACATAACCGAAGCCGCCTTAAACGTTTCGGAAAGCCCTTGGGTGGAAGAAGTGCCCTCGGTAAGAGCGGTTTCAAAGCTTGCGCTAACATTTATTATGTTGTAAAGCAAATACTGTATGGGGTAATAGTCGCGGTTGCGGCTCATAAACATAAGAGCGTCGGAATAACCGTTCCACCTTCCAACCGCGTAAAACAGCGAAAGCGTAGCTATAACCGATGTTGAAAGCGGCAGGTAAATTTTAATTAATATTCGTATAGGCCCCGCGCCGTCTATTTCGGCGGATTCGCGCAGGCTGTCAGGTATGCCGAAAAGGAAACTGCGCATGATAATTAAATTAAAAACGCTTAAGCAATATGGAAGCATAAGCACAAGGGGACTGCCGATAAGGTTTAATTCCTTAAGAACCAAGTAAGTGGGTATTGTACCCGCACCGAAATACATAGTGAATAAAAAAATGAAGTTTATAACTCTTCGCCCTTTAAGATGGTCGTAAATAAGGGGGAACGAGGCGATTGTTGTCATAAACATGGAAAGAATTGTACACATTACCGTTAAAATTGCCGTCCAGATAAGGGAACGCACATAACGCGCATCCGACAAAATGGTTTGGTACGCGTTTAACGTAAACCCTTTGGGCAAAAGAGCAATCTCGTTTCTTATAAGAAGCCCAGGGTCTGAAAGGGAGCGCGCCAAAAGAGTTACCATTGGCAAAATACAAATTAAAATAACTAAAACACAAAAAAGCGCAATTAAATAGTCCCCAATTGTTGCTCGTTTTAATTTGCTATGCTGAAGCTGAGTTTCCATTTATATACCTCCTTTTACCAAACACCGCGTTCGCCGAATTTTTTGGCTAATGCGTTAGAACCGAGCAGGAATATTAAGCAAACGACGGATTGAAACAAACCTACGGCTGTGGCAAGCTCAAATTTGGAGCTTGTTATACCGTTTACATAAACAAAAATTGAAAGAACGTCTGAAACGCCTTTTACCAGCTGGTTACGAAGCGCCCACGGCCTGTCAAAATCGCTCCCTATTATTCGCCCTAAGTTCATAATAAGCAGTGTTACTATTGTTGAGCGTATGCCGGGCAGGGTTATGTGCCATATTTTGCGAAGACGCGACGCACCGTCCACAGCAGCCGCCTCGTAAAGTTCCGGGCTTATTCCGGTTATTGCGGCCAAATATATAATGGAACCCCAGCCTAAGTTTTGCCACACGCCTAATAAACAGAAGGTTATTATCCAGTTCACCTCTCGGTCGAGAAAGTGAATGGATTCCATTCCTAAATTATTAATGAAAATATTCACAAGCCCGGTTGATGTTGCAAAAAGCTGATTGGCTAAGCTTGCGATAATAATCCATGACAAAAAGTGGGGCATGTAGGAAACTGTTTGAGTTAAGCGTTTAAATTTTCGAAAAGGCAGTTCGTTAAGAAGAACCGCTAAAATAATTGGGGCGGGAAAACCCACAACCAAATCCAAAAGGTTAAGCCCCAGAGTATTACGTATTGCATAACGAAAATCCCGATTTCTAAACGCTTCAATAAAGTATTTAAAACCGTAATTATCCGCCCACTCCATTTCCCATATGGGCATGTTAAGCCTGTATTCTTTAAATGCAATTTGAACGTAAAACATAGGTATGTAGCGGAAAATAATAAAGTAAACAAGGGGAAGAAGCAGAAGAAGATAAAGTGTCCAGTAGCGTTTTAGGTAATTTGATGTTTTCTTTAATTTTCCGGAATCCGGTTTTGCCTGCGGGGGGTTCACCGCCTCAATATTATCCAAAATACCGCACCTCCTGAAAGAAAAAAGTATGAAATTGAACAAACCTTAAAATGAATTACGAAAAGATTACATCAAATAGCCAAAATTGTCAATCGGTTTTTATGCAATATTTACAAAAAAGTTGTTGCGGTGCTGTGGTGCCGGTGTTCACACTACTTCTGAAAATAGTACAGCGGTGCCTTTGAATAATAAGGTGACGAATTACCCGCACTTTTGCACATCATTACTCTAATGGCAGAAATAATTTAAGCAGCTTCTAAGGCGGCAGTTGTGAACAGAGTAACGCCTTCGGCTCTAAAATATCATTTATTTTCACAACCACTTGTAATATATTCATTTTTTTAGTAGTATATAAAACAGAAGCTTACAAAAGATTAACCACCCAAACACTCTGTGCGCGAAAGGCGGTAATAAATTGGTTGAGGTTACGGATATTTGCAAAAGTTACGGTGGTAAGCCGGTTTTAAAAAGCGTTACTTTTTCTGCGCACGAGCGGGATTTTATTTGCATTGTGGGCAGAAACGGTTGCGGCAAATCAACGCTTTTAAATATTTTAGCGGGAATGCTAAAGGCGGATTCCGGCATACTTACGGTTCAGGAAGGCAAAACAATAGGCTTTACTCCGCAGGCGGACGTTTTGTTTAACGATTTATCTGTTAACGACAACCTTAAATTTTGGGCAAGCGCTTCGGGTATAAAAACAAGCGGCATATGGGAAAATGAGTGTGTTAAAATACTTGATATTGAAGATATGAAACGAAAAAAGGTGAAAAATCTATCGGGTGGCATGAAGAGGCGTGTTTCCATTGCGATATCCATTTTAAAAAATCCGGATATTGTTATTTTGGACGAACCTTTTTCCGCGCTCGATATTTTTTATAAAAAAAGCCTTACGGATTATTTAAAAAATCTGAACGGCATGGGAAAAACAATTATATATACAAGCCACAGTTCCGACGAAATTGTTGGGCTGTGCAGTAAGGTGTTACTTATTGAAAACGGTGAAATTACGGATAGGACTGGTGAATATGAGAAATAAAAAGTTAATTGCAGCATTAATTATTGCGGCGGTTGTTTTGGCGCTGGCGGGTACGGCGTTTGCGAACAGAAACCGGCTTTTGTTGCGCTTTGCGCCGGATAAGTACATGCTTACGGCATTTACCAATACCGCAAACGCATTAAAGCGGGATGTTATAAAACTCCCGGATTTTTCAAAATATAATTTCGATTCCTACGAGTTCGACTTTAGCACCGGTTTGAGGGATTTTAATTTCGGGTCTATGCCGGAAGAAATGGAACCGTTAATTGAGGGTATAAAGCTTGCCACACTCGGCGTTAACACAAAATTTAACCGCACGGAAAAAAAGATAAACAACACCCTTGCCATTACCGCCGGAGGCATAAGCTTAACCGAGTTTGAACTTTTTATTTCGGAGGATTTATACGCTCTGCGAAACGATAAATTGTACGATAAAACCATAACGATAAACCCGAAAACATTTTTAACCGACTGGGATAATTCGCCGTTTTTTTCGGGGTTAGCGCCTTCGTCGGATTTAGAAGATTTGGACTTTGAAAAAATCAACTCAATGATTTTTGAGCAGAGGCAGGATAACCCGTTTGATGACGAATTATTAACTCAAACCGCGCTGCAAGCGTTCGAATTTATTACGAGTCCGGAGGTTAAATACTTGGGCTCAAACGCAACTGTTTTACTTTCCGAACAAACCGAAGTTTTAAACGCAATAGAAGCGCGGTATTCAAACGAAGCCGTTAATTCGCTTTATAATTCGATGGCGCAAAGCTTTTTAAGCGCGTTTGATAAAGCCGTTTCAAGCCAAATTGAATACGCCCCGGACGAGGAAACCGCCGCGCTTATGAAAGAGGAATTTGAAAGAATAAAAGAAACGGTTTTAAGCGCAAATTTTGAATCCGAATATTTGGTTATTACATTTTTTACGGATAATGACGGGATTATAAGAATGGCGCAAATAGGAACCGGAGACGATGCCGTTATAGCAGCGCAGTCCGAAAAAATTAATGTGAAATTTAAATTGGAGCTTTCAAAACCAAGCGGCGATGCGCGTTTTGGGGACGAAATGCTCTATGAGGCGGCCGTTTCAGATTCTTCTTCCGAGGAAAACTCCTTTACTATAAGAGGTAAAAATAATCTTACAAATTCAAACGAATCCCGGCTTTATCAAAACTTCACGGCGGATATATATATCAACAATGAAGATGTTATTAAAAATAACTTTGAAATAAGCTGGGTTCCCGAAGATGAGGGCGAATTCAGTGTGCTATACGACATTAATTCGAGCGACGAAAACATAAATCTCAAGCTTGACGGGGAGTTAACGGCGAACGAGGATGGCTTTGCGTTCAGAAACGGAAATTTTAACATAACGTGGGACGAATACTTTCTTGAACTAAAAGCCGGGATGTCTTTAGCAAAGTATGACGGCGAAGTATCTTTTAGCGGGCAGGATACAATGCCCTTTACCGACCTTAACATGCTTGAAGTGCTTGGAATTTACCAAAAAGCGAATGAATTATTTACTTCCTTCTAAAGGCGTGAACTTATGTTTATTTTTAATGCCGCTTTGAAAATTATAACGGAAAAATGGCTGAGGATAGTTTTGTTTATTGCGGCTTCAATTGCGCTTACGGTATCTTTCGCTTTAGTGGGGCAGGGGTTATTGTACGGCGATAAAATTACAGACCCTCTTTCCGTTATTATTGTAGACCGCGATAATTCTGCGGAATCCAGAATGTTTACCCAAATGTTCATGGAATACGATTTGTATAAGAACATTTTAAATTTTTCAACAAACGGTGAAAATAATGCGCGGCAACTAATTAAGGAAAACAAAGCTACTGCGGTTATTATTTTTCCCCGAAACTTTGCGGAAAATATAAAAAACGGGAAAAACGAGCCGTTTACCGTAATTTTAAACGATGCTCAGCCGCTTAAAAAAACATTAACCGAATATTTCGCGCTTTCATTTGCCGAAATTTTGGCGGGCAGCCAAGCGGGGGTGTACGCCGCCTTGGACTACACCTATCAGAATTCCCCCGAAAACTATGAACGAATGTTTTCGGTTGTTAATTTTAAATTTTTAAACTTAGTTTTAAACCGCAATTCCATGCTTAATGTTTCGCAGGTTTCCGCCGTTTCCCGGATACCTGTTTTTCTGCACTATTTGGCGGCTTTTTGGATTTTTATAAATCTTGCGGGAATTTCGCTTTTTATTGACGTTATAAATTCGAACTTTAATACCTTTACGTTAAAAAAGCTCCGTTTGGCGGGCGCAAACATTTTTTTAACCGTATCCGGGCTTGTTGCCGGTTTTTTTGCCGCGTTTACCTGTATTAACGCGGCGTTTTTAATTCCCGTCCTGTTTTTAACGGAACTTCCCAAGTTTTCATTCGCGCTTATACTTAATACTGCGCTGTTCTTCTTATGCGTTTCGTGTTTGGCGGTTTTTATTTCGCTCATGTTTAAAAACCCGGCGGCGGCAAGCGTAACAACTTCCGTTTTTTCGCTTGCGGGGTTGTTTTTATCCGGCGGCATTATTCCGAGAGAATTTTTTGCTCCTGTTTTGCGTAATTCTTCTTACGCTACGCTAAACTATTGGCTGTACGAGGCTGTTACCGGAGCCTTCACAAACAGCGGAGCGTTTGCCGCAGGCGTTGTTTTTTTAATCACGGCGTTATTATTTTTCCTTTCGGTTATAAGGGTATATAAATTATCGTACTAACCGCTGTGCGCGAATTTTTTTTGCGGCTACCGGCAAATTGTTTCGCTTTAAAATAGTTCGTTTTTTAGAGGTGTTTATTGTGCGGTTTTTTTTAAGCAGTTTAAGTATAAATTTAAAAAGAATATTAACAAACCCGCTTTTTGTTTGCGCGGCTTTAATTTTAATTGCGTCTATTTTGTGTTTTTCTTTTTTTATCGGCGGCAAAAGTGAAATAACCGTAAATATAGGTTTTTTAGCGGAAGAACCGGATATTGTAACCGAACGGTTATCGGAAATTTTACTTTCCAACCGGCAAATAAATTTCATTAAATTTGAAGTTTCGCAAAAGGACGAAATGACGGAACGCGTTATGAGCCGCAATTTGGAATGCGCGTATATTTTCAACTCAAATTTCGGCGAAAGCCTTAAAAATGAGCGTTTCGAAAATACAATAAAGTTAATTACTTCTCCCGCAACAATCGCCCACGGAATGATAAACGAAACCGTTTTCGCGGCGGCGGTTACTTCTTCGGCGGATATCCTTTCGGCCGAAATTACTGCAAATATGTTAACCCTTAACCCTGCTGATATATCGGAAGAATTTACGGAAAAAATTGAAGGGTATCACGAAACGGGTATTTTTTTAAAACCGGAATTATTGCACGAAAACGAATACGCGCACGATATTCAGGATTTATTTGCTTTAAGGGCGCTTAGAGGTGTTTTTATAATAGTAATTTTCATCTTCGCGTATTTTCTGATACCGCGCTTTATTCAGGACAAAAACGAGGGTTTATTCAAAATGCTATCCTCGGCAAAATTTTTAATTTATTACCTTTCTCAGTTCTTAGCCTCGTTTCTGTCTATGTTTAGCCTTGGGGTTTTGTCATGGGTTGTTATTAAAATTTGCGTTCCGCATCTTCTGTTTCCGGTATTTAAGGAGGTTGTGGGCGGCGCAGCGTTTTTGGCGTGCGTAAGCTCCGCCGTTACTTTTTGTGTTTTGCTGTTTAAAAACAGCGAACCACTGTACGCCGGGTTTGTTTTTGTGCTTGCAATTCAAGTTATTTTCGGGAATCTGTTTCTTAATTTGGAGGAAATAAGCTTGATGCTTGGGCGGTTTCAGGTTTTGCCTTCGGCATATTATATGAACTATTTACTAACCGGCGGCAGTTTAGCCGTGCCCGTAATTCTCAGTTTTGCGTTTATACTGCTTGGCGCGGTAATCGCGATGCACCGCAAACACACATAATTCAACTTATAGAGGTGACAAAATTGTTTAACATACAGGAGGAACTTAAAAAGCTTCCGCAAAAAAGCGGCGTTTATATAATGAAGGACAAGGAATTAAACATTATCTACGTTGGCAAGGCAATAAACCTTAGAAACCGCGTGCGCAGTTACTTCAGAGAATCCAACCCGGACGTAAAAACGCGAAAACTCGCTTCGGTTATTTCAGAATTTGAATATATCGTTACGGACAGCGAACTTGAAGCCTTGGTTTTGGAAAACAACCTTATAAAAAAGCACCGCCCCAAATACAACATAAGGCTTAAGGACAACAAAACATACCCATATTTAAAGGTAACCACAAACGAAAATTTTCCGCGTATATACCTAACGCGCAAAATTTATAAGGATAAGGCGAAGTATTACGGCCCTTACGATTCCGCTTACGCCATCCGTGAAACAATAGATGTTATCCGCAGTATTTGGCCTATTCGCCAGTGCGATAAAAACTTTCCGAAGGATATAAGAAAAAGCCGCCCGTGCCTTAACCACCACATAGGGCGGTGCCTTGCGCCGTGCAACTGCCTTATAAACGAAGAGGATTACGGCAAAATGGTGGATGAAATATTGCTGTTTTTAAACGGCAAGTACGACAATATTATTGCAAGAATGGATAAAGAAATGGCGCAGCTCGCCGAGGATATGATGTTTGAAAAGGCGGCGGTTCTGCGGGATAAAATAAGCTCTATTAAAAAAATTCGCGAAAGGCAAAAGGCGGATGCGCTAAACAACGCCGAACAGGATGTTGTTGCTTTCGCACACGGCGAAACCGAATCTCTTTTTTATGTTTTCTTCATTAGGGCGGGCAAAATTACCGGAAGCGAACATTTTATGGCGGATAAAACGGAGGATTCAACTAAAGAAGAAATTATGACGGCGTTTATCAAGCAGTTCTACAACGATACGTCGTTTATACCCAAGGAAATTATTACGGAAACCGAAATAAACGACAAGGAGCTTATATCCAAATATTTATCGGGCATAAAAAACCATAACGTCACAATAAAAACGCCTCAAAAGGGCGAAAAGCACCATCTTGTGGAGTTGGCGCACAAAAACGCGCAAATGACACTTACTCAATTCGGTGATAAAATTAAACGCGAAAAGGAAAAAACGGGCGACGCTCTTTTGGAAATTAAAGAAACTCTCAGTATTTCGTTTGATATTTCGCGGCTTGAGGCTTACGATATTTCGAATACATCCGGCGTTTTTAACGTTGCCTCAATGGTGGTTTTTGAAAACGGCAAACCGAAACGAAGCGATTACCGAAAATTTAAAATTAAAACTGTCGCAGGCCCGGACGATTACGCAAGTATGGAAGAGGTAATAAAGCGGCGTTTTACCCGCTACTTAACCGAAACGCAAAACGGCGGCGACGGCGGGAAGTTTAACGTTTTGCCCGGAATTGTTTTAATAGACGGCGGCAAAGGGCAGGTTTCGGCGGCGCTTGCGGCTTTGGAATATGTGGGTATAAGCGTTCCCGTATGCGGTATGGTTAAAGACGATAACCACCGAACGCGCGGTTTATTTTATAACGGCGAAGAGTTTATAATGCCGCGCGCGTCGGAAGGGTTTAAGCTTATAACAAGAATACAGGACGAGGTCCACCGCTTTGCGATAGAATACCACAGAAAACTGCGCGGCAAGGAAATGATAAAGTCCGTTTTAGACGAAATTAAGGGCATTGGCAAACTGCGCAGGCAAGCACTTTTAAAAGAGTTCGGCTCGGTTGAGGTTATAAAAAATTTAACAACGGACGAACTTTTAAAGGCGAACGGTATGAACCGGTTAAGCGCACAGGCGGTTTATGATCATTTTCATGAAATTCAGGATGAAGCCGGTACGGGAATTGGTTAACCGGCTTTTTTTGTTGCACAAAAAAACCTGCCGTTTTCTATAGCAGGCTTTTTCATCTATACTCATCCTCACTAAGTATGCATGTTATGTAAAATCGTATCGCGACTACAGCAGTTTTGCAATATCCGCGTCAAGTTGCTCAGGCAAATAAGCGGGAGAATATCTTGCAATAACCTCGCCGTTTTTGCCGACTAAGAATTTGCCGAAATTCCATTTTATATCGCCCGTTTTTGCCAGCGGCTTAAAAAGTTTAACCTTATTTTCGAACGATTTCGTTTTTGCGTCGCCTAAATCTTCCGGCTTTTGCTCTTTTAGCCAAACATACAGAGGGTCGGCATTTTTGCCGTTAACGTCTATTTTCCTAAATCTCGGAAACGTTGTGTTATAGTTAAGCGTGCAAAACTCGGATATTTCCTCATCGCTGCCGGGTGCTTGGTTCATAAATTGGTTGCAAGGAAAATCCAATATTACAAGCCCTTTTTCACCATATTTTTTATACAACTCCTCCAGAGCGCTGTACTGCGGCGTAAGCCCGCATTTTGTGGCGGTATTTACTATAAGAAGCACCTTGCCTTTGTATTCGGACAGGGAAAAATCCTCACCTTTATTGTCCTTTACCGTAAAATCATAAATAAGCATATTATTAACCCCTTTAATTTTTAGTAATATTTCTTGCGGCTAAATTTTATGCGACTTTTTTGCGTCGGCGTAACCCATCCAAACAATCCATACATAGGCGCAGGTTTTCGGTATCATAAGCATACCGAGCATTGGTATTTTGTCCGCCCATAAAACAACAGGAATGTAAAACGCAAAGCTAAGCGTTATCGCAAGCCACATAAAACGAAACGCCTTGTCTTTGTTTTTTCTTGCCTCAATAAAATACAGGTAAATAATTATACCGCCGAGTACCACAAACGGAAGGTTACGGTATATGCCCCACGAAAGAGGGGAGTCTGCGGAAAACCAGCTATTTTGCGGGAAAAGGCACAAAATTATACGTAATGCCGCTAAAGCGTAAAGCGTAAATTTAATGTTTTTAGAATCTTCCCTTTTATACCGTTCTTGCCACACATGGTACAAAAATACATAAAAAACCGTCATAGTAATTGATGTTACCAATTTGCCGAAACCGAGAGAAGCGCTGTGGTTTGCAATGCCGTCCGTCCATAAAGCGTACATTCTCGGCACGAGATGAAACGCGTCGCCGCATCCGAGTATTATCGCCATTATTCCGAAAAGCTTAAATTGCCTGCGCCCTTTCGCCAACCGTAGAATTAAAACCCCCAATGTTACAACGCCGATTAAATAAGGCACCTCAAAAACCGGCTCCATTATTGCCTGCATAATAAACCTCCCCGTTTATTTCGCCAGAATAGACCGGACAAATCCGGACTGTTCAAACAATGTGCAACCTCCCGTGTGTTCTTTAAGCAGAAAATCCCCTTCGCGCAGCTTAACAAATAAAGGCGATTTTAAAGCTTCGCGCAGTGTTGAAGTTTTAACGTTAGTATCCGAATACGGCGAAAACGGGCACGGCTCAGCGCTGCCGTTTGCGTTTATATGGAAAAAACCTCGCCCTGCCGCAAGGCATCCGCCGGATTCCTTCTCATCTCCCGGAAAAGAAATTATTATCATGCCGGAATTATCGCGCAATTCCGTAACTTTTTCCGCTAAAACATCGCGCATAGCGCCGTTTAGAGCGGGCGCGGAATCGTCTACAGGCACGTATTCAACAAAAACTATGGCTTTGCAACCTTTTTCACGTAACTGCGAAACAAAACCGCCGTTTGCCGTATTTGCTAAATTATCCGCCGAAATCGTTACGGAAGCTCCGAAGAGAAGGTTTCTTTGTGAGAGTTCTTCCATAGTGCTTTTAAGTTTTGCGTATGTTCCTTGCCCCCGCCTTTTGTCGGTTACAGCCTCGTCGCCTTCAAGGCTTAAAACCGGGATCAGGTTTCTGTGGTTTGTAAACAATTTTATTGCGCTTTCGCTTAAAATTGTTCCGTTAGTAAATACCGGGAACAGAATATTAGGATGATTCGCCGCTTCTTCAATAATATCAAAGCGCATCATCGGTTCGCCTCCGGCCAATAAAACGGCGGCTACACCAAGCTGTTCGGCTTGGCTGAAAACACTGCTCCACTGGGTTGCGGTCATTTCCGCGTCGCAGTTTCCTGCGTTGTTGGCGCGGTTATAACATCCGGCGCAGTTAAGGTTGCACTTTCCCGTTATGCTTGTAATTAAAAACGAAGGAATATGTTCTCCGTTGTTTTCAAAGCTGTGCCTGCGGCTTTCCGCCTTTTTGGCGGCATTGGCATATTTCGCGAAAAACATACTCGCTTTTGGATTTTTCACCGTCGTTTTAATAATATCTTTAACGAGAGATTCTATTCCGTCGTTAAGATATTTCTCAAGCTTAAACTCTCTTTCCGAAACTAACATATAAACCTCGTTTTCTGTGCGCTAAGCACGATAAACCCAACTTACTGCTATACGCAATCGCTCCCATCCTTCTTTTGTAAAAATACTAAGCTTGTTTTCAGTTGTTGTTCAGTTCTTCTTCAGTTCTTCAATTGATCAAGCATTTTATTCAAAAGTTTATAAAGCGCTACAGCGTCCTCAGTGCTTAAAGTTACACATTTGCGCATTTGTTCCGGTACCTTTAGCGCCCTCTGACGCAGAGAGTCTCCTTTTTCGGTTATTTCTACTATCAGGTTGCGTTCGTCCTCCTTAGAACGATGCCTTGAAACAAGCCCATTTTGTTCCAGCTTTTTAAGCAGGGGTGTAAGCGTGCCGGAATCAAGATAAAGGCTTTCGCCTAATGCTTTTACGCCAACAGACTTTTTTTCCCACATCACCATCATGGTAATATACTGTGTGTAGGTAAGCCCAATTTCATTGAGAAACGGAGTATACAGCTTAACCATGCTGCGTGCTGCGGCGTAAAGGGGAAAGCAAAGTTGATTTTCAAGCCTTAACGGATCCATTTCCTCACCTCTCTGATAATTGTGTTTACACAGTTTATAAATTTTAACAACATTATATCAAACCTTACCATTTAAATCAAGTAAAATTGAATTGTAGGAAATTTATTTTTTGGCAAAATTTTTAATTGAATTTTAATTTTTGTATAATATACTTGCTTGACAATAAAAAATTTTTAAATATAATAATTATTATCAATAAAAAATTATTATTATTACAAAAGGAGGAGTAAAAATGAAAAAATTTAGTTGCACAGTATGCGGTTACCTGCACGAGGGAGACGAAGCGCCTGAAAGATGCCCGCAATGTAAGGCCCCAAAGGAAAAATTTAAGGAGATGGAAACAACGGGGTTAGTATTTGCGGACGAACACGTTATTGGCGTTGCTCAAAGAGTGGACGAGGAAATTCTTGAAGGGCTTCGTCAAAACTTTATGGGAGAATGTACGGAAGTTGGCATGTATCTTGCAATGAGCCGCCAGGCGGACAGAGAGGGTTTCCCGGAGGTGGCTGAGGCGTATAAAAGAATAGCTTTCGAAGAAGCCGAACACGCTTCCAAGTTTGCCGAACTTTTGGGTGAGGTAGTGGATAAATCCACAAAGAAAAACCTCGAAATGCGCGTAAGTGCGGAGCACGGCGCAACACAAGGCAAAAAGGACATTGCGACAAAGGCAAAACAATTGGGGCTTGACGCTATACACGATACCGTACATGAAATGTGTAAGGACGAAGCTCGCCACGGTAAGGCATTCCAAGGTTTGCTTGCTCGCTATTTTTAATCTATGGAAAGTAAACGCAATACCATTCAGCGTACCCTCATACTAAACGCGGTGAAGGAACTAAATAATCACGCGACCGCTGAACAGGTTTACGAGCATATTGTAAAAACGCACCCAACAATAAGTAAGGCAACCGTTTACCGTAATTTAAGCCAAATGGCTGATGCCGGCGAACTTCTTAACATAGGAAGCCTTAACGGTTCCGTACGGTACGACCATAACTGCCACAAGCATTACCATTTTGTATGCGGCAAATGCGAAAAGGTTTTTGACGCGGACATATATTTTAACGATTTAAACGACAGGGTTACATGCTTAGGCGGTTTTAATATTACCGGGCACAGCTTAATTTTTACCGGAACATGCAAGGAATGCGTATAAACAAACAAGAAGGGCTTTGGCAAAAATCAGCTAAAGCCCTTCTTTTATAATGTTTTCAATAATGCCCGATATTTCCGATACCAAAACCTCGCAGTTACCGCTAAGCTGTTCATTTTTAAGCGAAGGGCAGCGAACGGAACCGCCGTACTTTTGCGAAACAATGTCCAACAGTTTAATTCTGGCGCGAAGTGTTCCGCTCTCGTCCGTTAAAAGCCCAAAAACCATTACCGCGCCCACAAGCAAGCCGCAAATGCATCCGGTTCCAAAACCAAGGCAAACTCCGGAAAGCGAACTTATCATATCGTCGTCCGCCTTAATGCCGTAAACATCTCTTGCCGCCATAAGTACGCACTGCGAACAGTTGTAACCGCTCATAAAATACTGCGCAGCTTTATTTCGCATAAAAAACCCCCTCGCAAATACTTATACTTTTATAGTATACAAGCAGGGGGGCATGTGCTACTGTTTTAAAACCGTCCGTTTTACCGCTAAAGGCGTGTATTCGTCTTTTTCAAAGCGATGCTTATTTTTACTTATAAAAAAATATACGCAAACCACAAAAAACAAACCGGTTAAAAACCCGGCTATTTCGGATATAAAATAATTCCCTATAAAAACTCCCGCTACAAAAAAAATACACGGGATACCGTAAGAAATTAAAACCGCCTTAATGAAATTTACGCTTGAAAGCTCAATTTCCACGGTATCTCCAACAGTTGCGCCGCATAAATTTTTTGCGTTTATAACCATTTCGTTTTCATTCATCCCGGCTATACACGCCTTGCATTTTGAACACGCCTCGCTTCTTTTAAGCGAAACCGTAAGCATGTCCGCGTCCGTTTTAATAACCAAACCCGCTTCTCCCATAATTCACGCCTCATTTTTTCTTTATAGCTCTAAGTATTATAACTATGCTTGCGGCAATAATCAACACAGAACCCGCCTGCGGAGCGTATCTTAAAGCAAATTCCAAACCAGGTAAATTTACTAACTGTAAAATGGCGATGCAAAAACAAGCCACACATAAAAATTCCGCCCAACGCCCAATAAACGTTTTACCAATTATACGGGCAAAAACGAAAGATGCTCCGATAAGTGAAAAAAACAGAATACCGTAGGCAGGCGCTAAAAAATCAAATGTTGTAAGGAAAATGAAAATACCTATGGCAAGGAAAAACGAACCGGGCAAAAGTAAGCCGCGTTTTCCCTTATCGAAATACAAAACAAGGAAAATAAATGAAGGAACGATAAAAAACATTGGCGGTAACAGGTGAGAAGCAAGCGAAAATGCTCCAAGCGGAAAATTTATCAGCGCAATATAAACTAAGTTTGCGCCTAAAATAAGCGACCAGCTTTTGCGCTTGGTACGGTAAAGCAGCAAAAACGCAAACCCGCATACGCTTAGAACCGCAAAAACCGCAATTTTCCCGTAGCTTAAATTAAAGGTGTTATAAAACAGTGTAAGCACGCCAACAAGCAGCAATATAATTCCGAGTAAAATTTGATTACCTTTTATATTCATAGGAAACTCCTTTTCGCACTCGCAAGCGTACAATCTTGCCGCGCGGCTATCCTTTTATTATATATACAACCGTATGGCGCGAAATGTCTGTAGCGCTGTTATAAAGATGAAACAATGCAAGCAAAAATTAACAGATTATTTTCAAATAAAAAATTAACAATAAAGGATAATAAAAGCCAAGGAGAGATACACATGCGAATTTCGGAAAAACATTACGGAAAAACCGCCGTTTTAAAAATTATATATGCGTTATTTTTAACATTTTTGCTTGTATTTGCGGCTAAAACCGCAGTATATTCCCTCGAACCAAACGAAATGGGGGAAATTATGATTGTTATGTACCACGGTTTAAGGCCGTACCCGCCAAAGGAAAATTACCTGTGCAGTATATCAGATTTTAAATCGGATATGCAAATGCTCTACGATAACGGCTACAGGCTTATATCGCTTGCAGACCTGTTGGATAACAATATCAAGGTTGAAAAAGGCTGTACTCCTATTGTTCTGACATTTGACGACGGGTATTCCACGGCGTTTTCGTTAGAGGAGAAGAACGGCAAATTGGTTACCGCCGCGGATTGCTGTGTTGATATTATTAATAAATTTAACGAAACTCATCCCGGTTTCGGCCGGGCGGGCGTTTTTTATATATGCGACTACCAAGGGCAAGAGCCGTTTTACGGTGCCGGCACAATGAAACAGCGGCTTACCGCGCTTGTTGAAATGGGTTACGAACTTGGCAACCACACAGGTTCGCACTCATATTTAAACAAGCTTAACAAAGAAAGCATTATGAAAGATATGACGGACGTTGAAAAATTGGTAGCCGATTCACTGCCCGGCTATAAAATGCGAAGCGCCGCGTACCCTTACGGCAGCGTGCCAAACAAAAGTTATCAGGATGTAATGCTTAAGGGCAAATTCGGTGAAATTGAATACGAATACGATGTTGCCTTTAGAGAAAAAATGGTTGGCGGCTCCACCTTGCCGTACAGCGTGGAACATAACAAGTTATTTGCGCCAAGGGTGAGGGGTTCTAACAACGCGGTGTGGGATTTGGGCTGGTATGTAAGGCACTACGATAAAAACCCGGACGAACGGTTTGTTTCGGACGGCGAGCCGGACGTTATTACCGTACCCGCACGGTATGCTCAAAAGTTGGATGTTTGGAAATGCCTTAATAAAACATTGAAAATTGTGGAATAGAGATGAAAATTTTGATTTTTATTGGCAGTTTACCCGGCTTGTTGTATACTGTTTGCAATTACTTCAAACGGCAATTATTTTACTGCGCACAAGCGCTGGGAGAGAACTGTTATGGAACGCAAAAACGGCACGGCACTGCATGAAAACCACAGAAGCAGGGTGCGGAAAAAGTATTTGGAAAACGGCGGGTTATCCGGCTTTGCCGACCACGAGATTATAGAATTTTTAATGTTTTATTCCATCCCGCGTAAGGATACCAACGAACTTGCGCACAAAATGATAAACGAATATGAAAATGTGCTTAACCTCCTTAACGCCGACCCTTACGACATTATGCAAAGGTGCAAAGTAGGGGAGGGTAGCGCTATTATTATAAATATGATTCCGCAGCTTGCCAGATGGTACAATAAACTGCAAAGCAATATTATTGAGCAAAGGGATATGCTGGATTCGTCGAGAAAAATTGGCGAGTACGCAAAATCATTGTTAATAGGCAGAACTAACGAGCATTTTTACTGTGTCTGCCTTGATGTTAAAAGGCGGGTTATCGGAACAAAACTGATATCCGAGGGCAGTATATCGCACGCGGATGTAAGCCCAAGGCAAATTGCGGAATGCGCCATAAAGTTTAACGCGTCGGGCGTAATTTTGGCGCATAACCACCCAAGTACGGATTGTTTCCCCTCAAATTCGGACAAGGACATAACCGTAACAATAAAGCAAACCCTGCAAATGCTTGATGTTGAGGTTATAGACCATGTGATTGTTGGCGGGGAAAGGTATTTTAGCTTTGCGGAGCACAAATTGATTTTTGGGATAGGTGAGTAATAATGAGTTTGCGCTATATTTTCGGGTTCGCGCATTCAGGCAAAACAAATAAAATTTTAGCTGAAATTGCGGAGAATTTAAGCGGTGATAAAAATCTTATATACATAGTTCCGGAACAGTTTACGCTGCAATCGGAAGCGGATATTATAAACACCGCCGGTAAATCCGCAATTTCTCAGGTGCAGGTTTTAAGCCTAAACAGGTTAAGCTACCGAATATTTTCGGAACTTGGCTTTAACAGGGAAAAAACCGTGGATAATGTTGGCAAAAACATGCTGATTCGCAAATTGGCAACCGATTACTCCGACGATTTTTTATTTTACGCAAAATCGGCCGATAAGCACGGCTTTATAGAGGAAATATCGCAAATAATAACGGAATTTTACCGCTACGAAATTTCACCGGATATTTTGCGAATAGTTGCGGAGAAGCCGCAAACAAATAAAAACTTATCGGATAAATTAACGGATATTCTTAAAATTTACGAGGGTTACAATAATTTTTTACAGGACGGCTGTATTTCCGCCGACGATTCTATGGATTATTTGGCGCAAATTATAGACGGCTCCGAATACATAAAAAGCGCGTTTATCTGGATAGACGGGTTTTTCGGTTTTACTCCGCAGGAACTTAAAGTTATAACACAGCTTATAAAAAACGCGAAGGAAGTTACGGTATCGCTAACAGTTAATGAAAATTCCGCGTATTACAATAACCTTTCCGAATTCGATTTATTTTATGAAACAAAGCATACCGTAAATTCTTTGACCAAAGCCGCGCGCGAGCAAAAAGCCGGTGTTTCGTCGCTGTTTTTAAAAGACGGCAAGCGCTGCGAATCGGCGTTTTTAACATCGCACGCAAATATATACGACGAGGCGGAAAACGCCGCAGCAAGTATTTTGCACCTTGTGCGGGATAAAAACTACAGGTTCCGCGATATCGCAATTTCGGTTTCCAATTTAGACGGCTATCAAAAAATATTAAAAGGCGTTTTTGGGGGTTACGAAATTCCGGTTTTCGTGGACGCGAAGGAGGATATTTTATCCCACCCGTTAACCGAACTTATACGTTCCGCCGTGGATATTATTTGCAGAAGGTGGTCTTTCGAAAGCGTTTTCCGGTTTATTAAAACCAGTATGCTTCCCATTGATAAAAACGACCTGTTCGATTTTGAAAATTATTGCCTTGAATTCGGCGTGAGCGAAATGAAGTGGTCTTTTAAAGAATGGACGTTCGGCTTTAACACCGAGCGCTACGACAAGGAAAAAATAAATGAAATAAAAATATATATTCAGGAATGTTTAAGCCCGTTTACGAATGGCGTAAAACGCGGCGCGAAGTTAAGCGTTAAGGAATTCTCTTTAAAAATTTTCGAAATTCTTTCATTTCTTAATGTAACAGAAACACTAACTAAATGGATTTACTCAGCTCTGGGTTCCGGAAATAATTTGCTGGCAAGAAAACACCGCCAAATATGGGGTTTAATTTGCCATGTGTTCGATGAAATGGTAAACATTTTGGGAAACGAGGAAATGTCCTTTAAGGAATTTTCGAAGGTTTTGGATTCCGGGCTTCAAACCCTGAATATGGGTCTAATTCCGCCGTCCAAGGACCAAATTATTATTGGAGATATTAACCGCACAAGGCTTCCGGAAATAAAGGCTCTTTTTGTTTTGGGAATGAACGACGGCGCGTTAACCGTATCCGAAGGCGGAGCGTTGCTTGATTCCGAGCGGTTATCCATGCGCGAAAACGGAATAAAACTGTCGGATTCGGCCAGGCAGAAAACAAGAATGGCGGAGCTTTATATTCACAGCCTTTTTTCCAAACCGTCCGGTTATTTGTTTGTAAGTTACCCGTCCGGTAACCTCGACGGCAAGGCAATGTATCCCTCGCCGGTAATAAATACGGTTAAGGACTTGTACCCGAAGTGTACGGAATCATTTTTGCCTGAAAACTATATAAAAACAAAAAAAACCATGCTTAGGGAAGCGGGCGAAATTTTGCGAAGCAAAAGGCTTAACGAAAGCATAAATGATAACGACGAAGCGCTTTTACGCTTTTACCAAACCGACGCGGAATACGAAAAAACCGTTAAAACAATGGATAATCTCGTAAAAGGGGAGAAGGCAAGCGAAAACTTATCCGCCGAAACCGTAGGAAAGCTGTACGGAAACGAAATAATCTCCAACGTTTCGCGGCTTGAAAGTTATATTGAATGTCCCTTTTCCTATTTTGTAAAATACAACTTAAACGCCCAGCAGCGCCGTGTTTATCAGGTGGATTTTGTGGATTTGGGCAATTTGTTTCACGCCGTATTGGAGGAGTTTTCAAAATTACTGGAAATAAATAAAATATCATGGTTTAGCCTTACCGATTCTCTGATAAAAAAATATGTATCGGAATCCCTTGAGCTAATAAAAAATAACGATTCGCGGGAAATTTTCGGCGCGAGCGGAGCGAATATTTATTTGCTTACAAGGGTTAAACGCGTTGCCGAAAAATCAATATGGGCGCTTGCCAGGCACATTGAACTTGGGGATTTTGTACCGCAGGGTATGGAACTACGCTTTAAATCCGATGCGATAACCGGAATAACGGTGGATATCGGCGCGGATAAAAAGTTTATTCTTACAGGCCGGATAGACAGAGTGGACATTATGGATTTGGAAGGAAAAGCCTACGTTAAAATAATAGATTATAAAACCGGCGCAAAAAAGTTTTCATACGGCGATATCTATTACGGTATGCAGCTTCAACTTATGCTGTATTTGGATTCGTTTATAAAAATGGCGGGGAAACTTCCGGAGCGCAAACCCGGGGGCGTTTTTTACTTTAATATTAACGACCCGGTGCTTAATTCAAGCGAGCTGAACTTTAATGCAACCGAAATGGACGAAGAAAAAATTTCGCAGCTTAACGAAAAAATATTGTCGAAATTTAAGATGTCGGGGCTGTCGCTTGCGGAAATTGATATCGCCAAAGGAATGGATAACGGTATTGCTGATAACGCGGGCAAAAGGTCGCGAGTGGTGGGAAATGTACAGCTTAGCAAAAATGAGGAAACGGGTTTGACTTTTACGAAGAGTTCCGCAGTTGCCACAATGGATGAATTTTCGTTGTTGCAGGAATACGCCAATTATAAAATAGCCGAAACCGGCAGCGATATTCTGCGCGGTAAAATTGATAAAAAACCGTATAAAAAAACCGGCTCAACGGGCTGCGATTATTGTAGCTTTTCGGCAATTTGCAAGTTTGATTTAATAGCGGAAGCAAATAAATACAGAAACTTTAAAAAATACGGTTCGGTTGCGGAGGTTATCGGGGATATTAATGAGGTATTAAACGAAATTTGAAATCCAAAACGGTTGATTACTACATAACTTTTCATTAAAGTTGTCTTTTGCGAAGAGTTAGATGTATTAACATCATCTTTCTTTCCTAAACTTTATCCAAGCCAATCTTCAATTATCAGCCCGTCAATATCTTTAAAATGTTTTACGTTGTTTGTAACAAGCGTACAACCGTATTCAAGGCAAAAAGCTGCAATTAATATGTCTAATTCGCCCACAGTTAAGCACTTTCGATATAATTTCTCATAAACTTCCTCAGCACGCTTCCAAGTATTCGAACCAATCTCAACTATATCACAGAATCCGTTCTTTTCTGTGAGTATTTGATACGCTCTTTCTTTTTTCGGCGAACTCTGTACTTTAAAACCACGGTTTACTTCATAGCTTACAACATTTGGGATGATGATATCATCGCCCATCAACATTACAGATTTAATTTTATCACGAACATTAGGCTCGTCACGGAGATAATGAATGATGATATTTGTATCTAACGCATAAGTCATCTCTTCACACCTCGTCAGTCAACCCATGAGGGATGCGCATTTCCTGCGAACGCGGAAAATAAACCAATTCCTCATCAGAAGATTCCTTTATGGCTTCATCTAACCTTTTAAGCCAAGCCAACCGGCTTTCCTGTTCATTTTCTTGCATATTTTCAACAGGATCGTCAAGCACAGTAATTATAATCCGTTTATTTTCCGGTAGCCTAATTGTACGCCGACCCGCAGTGAAAAATTTTCCATTCTCAAAGTACCCGTCATACGCTTGTGTTTGCATGAACAGTAACCCCTCTTTCAACAAAATACAATTTCTTCTAAACAACACTATAACCTTTCTGCCACGAAAAATCAAGTATTTTGCAGCCAAGCCTGTATATCCTCATACAACAAGCGAGTATCGCTTTCATTGCTCAAATTTATAAACACAAAATTCCCCACGGCTCCGTTTAATTCTAAATATATAAACGGCCCGGCGGATATATCCACATACGCGAACCCTTCGCCAAGGTTACTTACTTTTACATTTCCCCTTTGCACATTTCCGAACCCAAAACCGTCGCCGCGCGTAAGAGGCGGTATTTCGTTTACCAGCCTTACCGAATTTATATCAAAACGCATAACGGTAATTCCGTCTGATTGTGACTGAATATTAAGCGCATACCCGTCCATGGATACAACCGGGTCGCGGAAGCCCTCCGCCAAGCTCCGTATAAACATTACCGCCAAGAGCAGTACAATTAATAGCACCGCAAGCTTTATCAAAATCGATTTTTTCATGCTTATATCTTCTCCTTCCGAATATTTTCAACAATACTGCCGCCGCGTATTTGCGCCATAGAATACCGCATAGTTACCCACGTAATTACAAAAACGCCAAAAATACAAAACATTACCGCAAACCACGGGAAACTGTAACCGAACCCCATTGAGAGCATCATAAACCGATGAATTAAATATGATGCCGCGCAGCCAAGCGGTAAGCCGAAAATAAGCGCTTTGACGGAACATAATATACTTTCAAGGCCAAGCATTCGGTAAAGCCCTTTATGCGTCATGCCAACACTTCGCAAAACAGCGAACTCCCCCGAACGCGAAAGCACATTTGCGGATATTGTGCTTATTACACTCGTTAACCCAATCAGCGTTAGCATAAACGCAAAACCGTAGATAAACACTTTTATTAAGTTAATTATGCCGCGTATGGCTTCCGTTGCCTCGCCAACATCATATACTTCGATAAACATTTCAACTTCACCGTTTTTCGGAATAAATTCATCCGCTGCGGTTTTGGCGTGTTCCAGAAACCCCGAAACATCCTCGGTATTGGCAAACCAGTTGTAATACATAGCGTCAAGCTCCGGCACAATAACGGTTAATTCGCTTCGTTCTCCGGTAAACCCGTACAGCAATTCCTCCGGTACTCCCCTAACCTCCCCGTGCAGTTTTAAATCCGTTGAGGGAATACCCGCGCTTTTTATTTGAATCGTTTGGTTTTCGAACAGATACGGCGTTAAAGTTTCGTTTTTTCCGCTCCGGGCTTTATATCTGTAGTTATTAACCAGAATGTTTGAACCCTGTGAAACTCCCGCCTGTTCACACAGCTTGGCGTAACTTAACGGGTCTGCGGTTAAAAGCCAAACCGAAACCTCATACAAGCCGTTTGTGGTGTGTTCCCCCAATATCTGTGCCATTTCGGGCGATATCATATTTTCCGGCAAAACAGCCGACGCCGCCCTGTAAAACCCGCCCACGCCTATAAGGCTTGTATCCGAAAATTTACGAAGCCTTGCGGTTATTTCGTTTGCCGCTGCGCTTTTAACCGGAGTATATTTTATACTCAAATCTTCGTTTGCTTCGCCGAATGTAATTTCATAAGCGCTTATAACCTGCAAAGAGGCGTTCGCATTTATATTCGGGTACAGAAAATTTGTAATGCTGTCTACTTGTGCGCTTATTCCGCCAACCGTAACAAAAAGGATTACGCTTACCGTAAGGGATATTACTGCCGCGCGAAAGCTGCGCCGGCTGCGTTTAAGAGCTTTTATCGCAAGCACTCCCTCAAACCCGAATAGTTTTTTAGCAAAACCGTTTGCTCCGTATGTATTGGCGGGCACTTTCATATATGGGCGAAGATTGTATTTGAAACGGTTAATACCGGTGTGCGTTATATTAAGGCTTATATCTTTGGACGAGCGGATTGCTTCCATCGCGGAAATTTTTGCCGCTCTATACGCGGGAAGCATCGCCGATATAAGAACCGTAATAAACGCCGCCACAGCAGAAAGCGCAACTATTTGCCAAACAACCACATATTCGAACACCCACTCCGAACCTATGCCGTCAATTTTATTCCACGAAGCAAAAAGATTGTTGGCGGTTTTTACACCGGCAAAGTTTACGCCCAAACCCGCCGCAATTCCAACAGGTATACCTATTACCGAAAGCATCAACCCTTCATAAATAACGGTTAGCGCAATTTGCCGGTTTGTGGCTCCGGTGCTTTTTAAAATGCCGAACTGCGCGGTTCGCTCGCCCGCGCTTACGCGAAAGGCGTTAGTTACAACATTAACGGATATGGCAATAATAATTACGCTGATAACTACGCCAACTCCAACGAAAGACGCAAAATAAGCGCTGCCGTCATAACTTCCGCTTACCGCCATACCGTCTTTTGTGAACAAAGCGTAGCCGCTTGCCAAAAAGCCGTAAACGGCGTTAATTATCGCGGTAGACAGCACAATTCCAAGAAGCGTCCAAGAAGTGCGTTTTCGGTTTACGGTTAGCTGGCTGTATGCAAGTTTTGCGCAAAGGTTCATTTTCGGCACCCTCTTTGTATCTCATGTGCTTTTATGTATTATTTTAACATACTAAAGTGACTTTTGGGTGACGGATTTAGAATGGAAAGTGACAGTTTAGTCACAAAGGCTTTGAAATTTGTCATAAATAAACGTCGAGAATCTATTGACATTATGACAAACGACGCATATAATAATAAAAAAAGGAGGTATTTTTATGCGTAAGTACGTCAATATGAGCGGGTTGAAAATAAAAAGTTATCGTGAAAATAGTGGCTTTAGGCAAAGCGACATTGCAAATTTCCTTGGCATTGATCAAAGTTTAGTGTCAATGATTGAAAAAGATAAACGTGCTCTTACATCCGATATGCTTGAAAAATTAGCAGAATTGTTTGGCATACAGGTATCTGATTTTGAGGAAGGCGACTTTACGGCTAAACCATTGTCATTGGCTCTGCGTTCGAACAAATTTGCTTCGCAAGACCTTGAAACGTTACGCGCAATAAATAGAATAGCTTTAAACTGCAATTTTATGACAAACTTATTAGAAGGTGATCTTGCTAATGGATAAAATGGATTTATGGAATAAAGCATCCAGTTTGAGGAAAGAGCTTGAAAGCGACATGACTTCGCCTATTGATGTTTTTGCTTTGGCATATACTATTAAGAATAAGAATTTATCCATCGTGTATTATCCAATGGGGGAAAATTTAAGCGGTATTTGTATCAAGGGTATCAATAATAGTGTAATCGCCGTAAATTCATCTATGACAATGGGCAGGCAGCGTTTTTCAATGGCGCATGAATTATATCACTTATTTTTTGATGATGATAATCTAACGGCAATTTGTGCGGCAACAATAGGGGTTGGATGTAAAAAAGAAAAACAAGCCGATCAGTTCGCTTCTTATTTGCTTATGCCGCCTAATGCTCTATCCGGCATGATAAAACATTTAAAAGAATCCGGTTCCGGCAAGCTTTCAATTAAAGATATCGTAAGTTTGGAGCAGTACTTCGGTGTTAGCCGCCAAGCCATTCTTTACAGGCTGTTGGATGAAAATGAGATAAGTCATAATGAAGCCGATAAAATGCGCCAAAATGTTATAAAATCAGCAATTAATCTCGGATTTGAAGATGCCTTATACAGACCAACACCTAAAGATAAGCAATACGGGACATACGGTTTTTATATTCAACAGGCGGAAAAAGCTTTAGAGCAAGGTTTAATAACAAGCGGCAAGTATGAGGAATTGCTGCTATCAGCTTTTCGCGCGGATCTTGTATATGGTGAGGAATGCGAAGGGGGCGAAGTCCTTGACTGATTCGCTCTTTTTCGATAACGACTGCTTATCTGCATTTTTATGGGTTGGATGTGAAAATCTATTAGTAAAATTATATTCCGGCAAGATAATTATTCCAAAAGCCGTTTATGATGAGCTATCAATCCCTAATATTTCACATCTTAAGATGAGAATGGATGCGTTAATCTCTGCGGGAAATGCGCAGATAATGACCATCAAATCAGGTACAGAAGCATACAACTTATACTATCGCTTAGCTTTTAAACCTGAAAAAGGTAATGTTGTTATTGGCAAAGGTGAAGCAGCATCTATAGCTTTAGCAAAAACGAACGCCGGTATTTTAGCAAGCAATAATTTAAAAGACATTGCTTCATATGTTGAAAAAATGAACCTAAAACATTTAACTACTGGGGATATATTAATTGCCGCACTTGAAAAAAATTTGATAACCGAACCCCAAGGAAATAAAATCTGGTCTGGATATGCTTGCCAAGAGAAGAAAGTTAGGGGCATCATCGTTGACAGATTACATACAGAGCATTTCCAAGTCAGGGTTACAGTAAGAGTAAGACGAAAAAATGAATGAACGGTTAAATCTATTGTAAATCAAAAGAACCCCGCCATAAGTATAATTTACGGCGGGGTTCTTTAATAATCATTTCAAAACATCATATGAATACTTACAGCAATTATTTCCTCAAAGCCTTACGCCCTAAAACAACCGCTCCGGCTCCGAAAACCAAAACTGCAACAGCCGCCAAAACCACAAAATTATTGTCGCCGGTTTGCGGGTTGGCTCCCGGTAATTCCTTATCGGATACAATCTCCGCTACCTCTTCGCCTTCCGCCGCCGTTGCCGCAACTTCAACTTCCGCTTCGGCTTCTTCGCTTACAGGCGCGGCAACTGCGGGAGCTTCAACTTCCGGCGCGGTGCTTGTGTAGTAAATTGTATCAATATACAGTGTACCGGGTTTGTCGGAATTAAGGTGGAAACCTTGGTCAAACACTATGCCGGACGCGTTCAAATCTATAACTAAGGTAACCCAATCCGTGCCGATTGCCGGAAGGCTGCCGCCGTCCGCGCCTTTCATATCGGAGAACAGCACGGGGTTTTTCGCGCCGAGGTTAAGCAGCAAACCGCTGTAATCCCCGCCGTCTACGCCCTTAACGCGCATAACTAAGTATTTGTACTCGGCTTCAACCGCAACGTTTGCGCCAACGCCGAAATGCTGGTTCGCGTCGCCGTCGAAAGCGGCAACAAGCGCACCGTCTTCAATTACGAAATCGTACGCGTTGTACCACCATGTATCAAGCCCTTCGGAGTTAACTCCGCCGCTGTTATCCGCTTCGTCCGCCGGGCGTTCAAAATCGTCTACCAACATGGATGCCGGAAATTCAACAACTTCAACAACTGCTTCCTCTGCGGGAGCTTCCTCGGCTGCCGCCGGAGCTTCCTCCGCTTCTGCCGCCGTATCCGCCGCGCCGCCAACATTTGTGTAAACAATTTGGTCAACATAAAGCGTACCTGCCGCCGTGTTAAGATGCATACCGGCGTCTCTTGTAAGCCCGGAAGCGTCTATGTCTATAAGCCAATCCTGCCAATCGCCCGTAAGAGCGGGAAGCGCCGCGCCGTCCGCGCCTTTAAGGTCTTCAAACGCAACCGCCGCGCCGCCCGGTGCAACCAAAATACCTGTAGCGTCGCCTTTTACGGTAAGCAGAAGGTATTTCCAATCTGTGCCGGTATCAATTCCCGCGCCGAAATGCGCTTCGCCGGTAAGCTTTAAAGCGCCGTCCTCAATGGATGTGCCCGGATCCCAATTTGTCCACCAAACCGTACGATCTTCCGTGTTAACTCCGCCTGCCAAATCCTTTGCATCTTCAGTTCTGTCGAAATTGTCGAACAGAGCGGAATCCGCCGCGTAAACTTGAAACGATAAAGCTGCCGTTAAAACAAAAACTGCAATTAAAAACGATAAAACCTTTTTCATTCTGTTTCCTCCTTGTATAATTTATATTAATGGGGTTTACGCATCACAAAAATTACGATGCCAACCACCGCACTGCACACAATAACAGCCAAAACAATAATTAAAATTACCGTTCGCGGCATACCTTTTGTTTCCTCTTCGGGCGTTTCAACTTCGTTTTGCGCCTGCTGTGATGTAACCTCCTGCGTTTGCTCCGGCTGCGAATCATCCGGTTGCGTTACATCCTCCGGCGCATCCTCCGCTAAATCCTCCGGCGGCGGAATTTCCAAATTAACAGCGGTAAAATATATTTCGTCTATATATACAGTTAATTCGCCGTCGGTATTAAGATGTATGTTTTGATAAAACTCCTTGCCGTCCGCAAGCCCTTTCCAGCCGGATTTTTTTAAATCCACAACAATTGTTTGCCATTCGGTTGTAATGGGCGCAACTTTGCTGCCGTCCGGCGCGATAAGGTCCGCAAACGCTTTCGAGCCGAGAGTATCAGGGTTAAACGTAAGTAAAGCTTCCTCGCCTCCGCGTTCGCCTTTTATTCTGAACGCCACACAGTTATATTCATCCAAAAACGCGGAATCCGTTGCCGTTCCGTACCAACCCGCGCCGGTTGCTGTAAGTTTTAAAATACCGTTTTCAATTACCGGCGTTGTTACATCGTTAAAACTTATCCAATAAACCGGGTTTCCGTCGGTATTGGGCAAACCGAACGCGCCGCCGGGCGCAATTTCAAGTTCCGGGTCCATAAGAAGCGAAGCGCGGTTAAAATCGTCCACCAAAAAGCTGTTGGTTAATGGACGGTCGGTTTCCGGATATATAACTTCCTGCGGCTGCTCCGTACCATCCGGTGAGTTTTGCGCCTCCGCCGGTTCACCGCCTGTCTCCGGTTCGGTTACGGCATCGCTTTCGGAACCTGCTTCCGCCGTTTCGCCGCCGTCAGAACCCCCGGCGGATGCGCTTTCCGTTTCGCTTCCGGTACTGTCTGCGGATGCAGAATTTCCTGCAACGTCTTCGGAAACTGCGTTTTCTGTTTCGTTAACGGTTGCCGCAGGAGCAACCGGCTCCGTATATTCGCGTGTTTGTATTTGCTTAATTTCGTCAATGTAAACGGTAAGCGGCCCGCCGAAGCTGTTTATATGAAAATCCGTCCAGCCGCCGGCCATTATGTTGCGCTGCGCTTTCGTCGCGCCCATACCGCTGTTTGCCAGTGAAACGTTAAACGTTTGCCACTCGGTGGTAATAGGCGGCAGCGTGTTTCCGTCAGGGTCCCTCGCGTTATCCCATTTAAATTCATACGCGCCGTTAATGTTAAAATAAAGCCCGGCCTCTTCCCCGCCCTTTTCGCCTTTTAATTTTACGGAAAAACTGTCGTAGTTTTTGTCCTTAAAATCCCCCGTCATACCAAACCCAAGCCAGCCGTCCTCGCCGGTTGTTTCAAATTTAAGCACGCCGTCTTCTATTGTAGCTAAGGTTGCGGTGTTGTACTGTATCCAGTAAACCACAAAATTATCCGGATTATGAACCCATGTTTCATCCGGTTCGGTTCCGCTTCCGGTATTGCCCGGTTCTGTTACTCCCAACGAATCGCGGTTAAAGTCGTCATAATAACGGGAAGATAGTGTGTTAAACCCGTAAACCGTAAGCGCCGAAAAGCTAAAATAAAAAGCTGTCAAAATTAAAAGGAACAAAAAAGTCCGTTTTTTTGTATTACTTTTTTCCAAATTATCATCTCCTGTCTTTGGTTATTGTTAAACGTTAAACCTCTTGTAAAACATGATATCATGAGAGAATTTTTTGTCAAGTATTGATTATTAATTCTTATGTGATATAATCAAAAATGATTTATCGTTGATGAACGTAATGTAATATAAAATGCGTTACTAAAAAGTTTATCGATAATTATTTTAAGTTAAACGTAACACAATTTACACAAAACGGAGGGATTTATTTGAACACAAAAGCGCACAATAAAACCGGGGTTATCCTAACCGCCGTATTCGGCGTTTTGGCGGCTGCATCTATAGCATTCGCCGTATGGTGCTTATTTCCGCTAATTAGCTCCTCAAGCGGCGAGATTAATTCTTCAACTAAGCTTACACTTTATGAAGGACCTAAAACAATGGAAAAATCTTCTCACGCAAAGGTTTCCGTTAACGGGAGGGAAATTTTTGTATACGACGCGGTTATAAACAACGCCCGCGAAAACCGCGGGGATTACGACGTTTCCAACTTGAGCGTTACACCTATGACCTACTTTGATTTTTCGGGCGGTCCTGTTTTAATTGATATTGAAATGATAAACGCGGAAGATATGCCGGAAATTACAAGCGCGGCAATATCTCCGTTATCCTACGGAATAACTCCCGATGTTGCGAATCGGCACGCAACTTTTACCATAACCGAACCGGGTTTTTATACCGTTCAGTTTAACGGCTCCGGTAAAAAAGCCGTGCATATTTTCGCCAACCCGCAAGAAACGGATATTCCGGATAGGAACGACCCTAACGTAATTTGGGTGGATCCGGGCGAATGGAATATAGAAAACATTGCCCTGCAAAGCGGGCAAACGCTTTATGTATCCGGCGGCGCGGTTGTACACGGCACAATTTCCGCTCAGTTTGCAAGCAATATAACCGTGCGCGGGCGCGGAATTATAGACGGAAGCAACTGGCCAAGCTGGGGCGGGCAGGAAGCGCATGTTCCTATTGATTTCCGGTATTGCACAAACGTAAGCACCGAAGGTATCATTTTCCACAACTCCAACGCGTGGGTTTTTAATTCGTTTGAAACAGAACGCGGCTCGATTGAAAACGTAAAAATAATTTCGGCAAGGCCAAACGGCGACGGTTTTACACTTCAAAGCTGCCGTGATTATACTGTGCAAAACTGCTTCGTGCGCTCGTGGGACGATTCGTGCGTGGTAAAAAATTACGAGGGCAATTCCAACAACGTTACCTTCCGCGATATCGTTATTTGGACGGATTTGGCGCAAAGCTGCGAAATCGGCTACGAAACTAACCGCGGGCAAAAGGAGAACTCGGTAATTTCAAATATTCTCTTTGAGGATATTACCATAATAAACGCTTTTCACAAACCGGCCATGTCCATACACAATTCGGACGACGCTTTGGTGGAAAATGTAACCTACCGCAATATAACGGTTGAAAACGCGGCTATGGGTATGGGCGACGCTGTGGAAAACCGTCAGCTTATGGATTTAACAATTGCGCCGTCCGGTTGGGCGTCCACCAAAACGCGCGGCAAAATACGCAATGTTTTGTTTGAAAACATTAACGTTATTGCCGGAACGCAGGAACCTAATTTCCGCTTTGCCGGCTACGACACGGAATATAATATTGACGGCGTAAAAATTGTAAACCTGAATATTTTCGGCAAACGTATAAAAAGCTTGGACGAGCTTGCGATATCCAAAAAATTTGCCGACGGTATTACACTTGAATAGATTGGGAGGCGTATAAAATGACAAGAAAATTATCCATTATATTTTTGGCGGTAATAGCTTTAAGCGCCTGCGCGGGAATTGTTGGGCTGCTTTTAACGCCGGATGAGGCGGCTCAAAAGGCGGCGCTTCAAATACACGAAAACACGGAGTATGTAACATGGGTAAAGACGCCGGAACAAACCGAGCCAACAACGCCGCCGGAATTTTTCGTACCGGAACCGGAACCGTTTGTACTGCCGGAGGGCGAAAACTTAGCCAAGGGAAAAAAGGTTGAATTCAGCGGTTTTACGGACGTATATAACGGCAGGCAGGCAACCGACGGGCGCGACCGCACATATTGGGAGGGCGAAGCTTTCCCAAGTTGGCTTTCGGTGGATTTGGAGGCTTCATACAACATAAGCGCGGTAACAATTCAAATTCCGCCGCTTAGGGCATGGGGCGCGCGGACACAGGTGTTAAAGGTTTCGGTAAGTTTGGACGGAGAAAACTGGACGGAGGTTTCTCCGGAGCTATCATACGATTTTGACACAAAAACGGGAAACGGGTTTCTTATAGAATTTGACGCCGTGGACGCGCAGTTTGTGCGGGTGGATATCGCTTCGAATACCGGTGCCATTGGCGGGCAAATTTCGGAGCTTTCGGTTTTTGAGTAAGTTTTTAAGTTGGCTATTCTGAGGTTTATATAGATACACTGAGGGTGAGTAAAACCCGGTTTAGCGTTAGTTAAGAGGGGTTTACGCGAATTAGCTTTAAGTTGGCTTTTCGCGTAAACCCCTTTTACGTTTTTAGTTTATGGTTTTGAGAAAGAAATTTTATCAAAATCAGAACTCTGAAAGTCAATTTTTCTAAATGAATCGGGTGCAGATAGAAATTATTGGTATTGCCGAATCTTTCCTCCAAGATATTGATTTAGATAAATAAGTTGACACTTTACCCGCGCTTTATACGGGTGTCCTGAAAGGGCGCGTATTTGCCCGCGCTTTGTGTGGCTGTCCGGCAGGGTTGTAGAGGGGCTTCGGCGCAAATTATATCGCACAGCAATGTGCCACTTGACGCTTCAGAAATTTTTGAGCGCACCCG
>JAISVZ010000040.1 GCA_031271295.1 Clostridiales bacterium
CATCGAAAGGACAAACAATATAATCAGATTTACCCATAAATCTCCGCGTCGGTAATGCGTCAGCTCATGCCTGAGAACACACTCCAGTTCGTCGTCTGATATATGTACCACCGGCAAAATGATTTGCGGGTGTAAAAAGCCAATCAGCATTGGGCTGTCCACAAGAGAGCAAGTCTTTACGGAAAACGGTTTTCCCGGGATTTTCATACTGCCTTGTACGGATTGCAGAATATGAAGAAGGTGAGTGTCTTCCGTATCCCCGCTCCACCTGCGGATAGACGACAAAAATCTTTTATACGACCACAAATGAAATCCGAAAATTCCAATCGCGATAACACACCATACCGCGAAAAGAACAAAACCATAAGGGATTGAACGGCTTTCAATAAATGGCGGTGACTGAACCGCATCCGGCGACGGCCGGCTTACAGACGCATTGGATTCAAATGCCGCTTCGCCTTCTATGTTAGCTTCTGTGAAGAACTCCGCCGTTTTTGATTCCGTTTCTGATTCAAAGGGCATTGGAATCGCAATCGGTTCAAAGGGCATTGGGATGCTTGGCCTAAATGGAATTAAAAGGCCGAACAACACCACAATCCATATTGTACGCTTAAAAGAAGCGGAAATACTGCTGCCGCATACCTTATTAAGCCCGGCCAGCGCGACAATCACCACGGACATGGCAAGCGAAGTTATAAGGAGATCCGTCATAAACTCTGTCATACTCCGCCGCTCCTTTCGTCGAGCCAGCTTCGTAATTCAGCTACCTCTTTATCTGATAATTTCTTCCCATCATAAAGCGTATTAACCAAGCTGAATATTGAATTACCGTGCAGCCTGTCAAACAAGCTGCCGGTTTCTGCCTGCAAGTATTCCTCGCGCGTAACAGCAGGGAAATATATTCGCTCCTTGCCCGCTTTTTCACTTCGAAGAAAGCCTTTCTCAATCAGCCGTACCAGCAAAGTCAATACCGTTTGCGGTTTCCATGTGTTGCCCTCGTCTAAACACGCTATGATTTGATTCGTGGACATGGGAGGTTCGTTTTGCCACACAATCCGCATTAGTTCAAACTCGGCGTCGGGCAGCCGCTTTATTTTTTCCATAAAAATCACCTCAACGTTCTACGCTTTGTCTTTTATCATATTCTACTATAGTCGTTTTTGAATGTCAAGCTGTGCTGTAAAATTTCTGTGAATATATTTAATGCCTTTCTTTCAATAATTGCTGCAGATACTGACGCAGAAAATATTTGAAAACCTTATTGACAAGGATAAAGGAATTGAGTAAATTAAAAACAGTTGAGCAATTATTCAAACGTAAGCCGCAAAGGAGGCTCTTATGAAAAACAAAGAACCGTTTGTCTGTGATTGCGATGTAATCCATGAGGACACAGTAAAGCGTGTCCGTGACGCTATGCCCGATGGAAAAAACTTTTATGACCTTGCGAACCTCTATAAGATGTTTGCGGACAACACTCGCGTACAGATTTTATGGGCGTTGTCCTGTGAGGAAATGTGTGTATGCGATTTAGCCGTTTTGCTTGGCATGACAAAGTCCGCCATATCTCATCAGCTTAAATCACTACGTCTCGCTAACCTCATCAAATATCAAAAGCAAGGCAAAAATGTTTATTACTCGCTTGCGGATGACCATGTTAAAGGTATCTTTGAAAAAGGCTTCGAGCATATCATAGAATAATTTTCACGGCAATAGTTGAATATATGAACAACCAACGAACAATACCGCGCAGCCAAAAGCGTGAATACTTAAAAATGGAAAGGGGCCAATATCAATGGCACATAATCACGAACACGCTCACAACCACTCCCACAGCGGGGACGGGAATATCAGCGCTGCGTTTTTTCTGAATCTTTCATTTACCATCATTGAGCTTGTTGGAGGAATCTTCACCAACAGCATAGCGATTGTTTCCGATGCCGTTCATGACTTCGGCGACAGCTTGTCGCTTGGGCTTGCATGGTATTTCCAAAACCTATCGAAAAAGGGCAGCACAAAACAATACACATACGGCTATAAACGATTTTCGCTTTTAGGCGCTATTATTAATTCCGTTGTGCTGGCGGCAGGGAGCGTATATATCCTCACGGAAGCAATTCCGCGTTTATTCTCTCCGCAGGAAACTAACGCGGCAGGAATGTTCGCGCTTGCCATAGTCGGCATAATTATCAACGGAGCCGCTGTTTTACGCACCAGAAAAGCAACCACCATCAACGAGAGAGTAGTTTCATTGCATTTGCTTGAGGATGTATTTGGTTGGGCGGCAGTTTTAGCAGGATCGGTCATAATGCACTTTACAAAACTTACTATCATTGATCCCGTACTCTCCGTTGCAATCGCCTGTTTCGTACTCTTTAACGTATTTAAGAACATAAGGCAGGTTCTTCCCATACTGTTGCAAGGCGTCTCGGACAAAATAGACCACGAGCATATTATTCATGAGTTAATCGAAATCGACCGTATCAGCAATGTTCATGATTTGCACATATGGTCTTTAGACGAGACGTACAATGTGCTTACTGTTCATGTCACTTTGGCGCAGACATTGACAGCCGCTGATTTGATTGAATTGAAAGAACAAATTCGCGGCGCTTTGAAAGAAGAAGGCATCCAACACGCGACAATCGAATTTGAAGGCCCTGACGAAGTATGCGCTTTTGCGAATTGCGTCTGAGATGGAGGCGCATTAAATGGATTTGTTTCGAAGCACTACTACAAGCGAGTTTGCCGCTATCGTGTTATTGAAGCAGAAATTACTTCTTTATCACAATAGCACGAAGGCGGTGGGTTTGTTTTTTTCGAATGATGACAAAAAAATGTCATCATTCAAAAATTGTTTTAGCCTGCAGAGGTTGTTGCTTTGGGCAACAAATGTAACCGGTTCTTAGCTATATGAATCAAGAAATATAATTTATTCAGCCTTGTTACGTTTACAGAAATTTGATATATTATAGGCACAACCTCGGCAAACAATAATCGAAACTATCCTGGAACCACATTACATGGGGGGATTTTATGGGCTTCGAACTCATTTCTTTTACGTCCGGCTTAATTGAAGGGCAAGCTGTCAGCGAAGTTATAAAATGCAACGTCTATACGGAAAGATTTGGGCTTAGGCTTACTCAGGCGCAAGCCGCCGAGCTTGTGGAAACGCGCTCTTTGTCCTTGCGGGATAACGGGCGTATTGAATTTGGCGGCGGCGTTATTGATAAAATTATAAAGGCGTTTTGCGATTCGCCTTTTATTTCCGCGTACGACTACGCCGAAACACTGCACGAACTAATTGAAATATTCTATATCTACAAAAACGAAACTCACGACCTTATAGGCGACGATGATTTGATAAAATTCATGAAAACATCATTTGACGGCGTTTGCCAAGGTTCACTGGATTTGCTTTCCGGACGCGAATTGTACCGTCTTGCAAAAAATTTACGCTTCGGACGCGGCGGATACATGGATGGGTTGCTAAAGGGGCAAACCTTTTCCGCATTTGATACAACCGGCTCCGCAAATTTTTCGGAAGATGACGATGCGGACGGCGATTCATCTGAAGAAAATGACGAGGAGGAATTTTATGAATAACTCTCTTGATAAAATCCGCGTTATCGACAGGTCGCTGTTAAATGAGGAAGATTATTTTCAATCCCTGCTTTCGGAGGCGCTCGGCAAAGGAATAATAAATGACACTGATATAGAACGTTTACAGCTTGAATGCCTCAACCTTTTGGCGGAAAAAACAAATCGGTACAATTTGGGCGTGAGCAGTTCAATCCGCGTGGAAAATGCGCAAAGTATTATGGCTTCCAATATGTTTACTATCGGTGCGGCTCTAAAACACTGCCCTACACCGGACGACGCCGTAACAACACTGCAAAGCCAAAGCATTAATGAAATTTATAAAAAAGGACGCAAACGGATTGACTTACTGCTCTTAAAGGCAAAAGCAATTCAAAACGGACTGCAAAAGCGTCTTTTCCCAACAAAAAATGAGTTTTACAACCTAACAATAAACGGCGCGATTGAAGGTTTTTTTAAACTTTACAACCCCGATTTTGCCGCGCACGAAATTCATATCACCGACGGCTACCCCGCCTTTAACCCCGTTCCAAGGCTTGCGGGAGTTGAGTTTATCACAGAATACATTGGAGCTTTATTTTACGAAAACCAATTTTGCGGTTACTTTTCGCCGGAAAGCGTTCACCGTTTATTAAGCGGTTATAACGGGGATTATGAACATCTGCTGTTTAATATTTATGAACCGGTATTAACCTCGGCAATTGGCTGTATCATTACCGGAGCGGATGTTTACCGGCTTGATATAGCAAAAAGCGGTGCGAAACACCTTGAGCGGCTGTTAGCGGAAATGCAGGGCAGTGAAATACTAAAGGTTCTTAGGCAATCCGCCGAGGAACTTGCCCGCTGTTTAGAGTGTCCGCCATCTCTTGCGAATTATATCCGAAACAGCCTGCCCATTATTGCAAACAGAATTGAAACAGCCGCACAAGCGCGAACGCTAAATTCTGTTTTCGCCGTTCCTGTTCTGCCCGAAAATGCCCCTGATATCACATTTTCTTTCGGAGTAAAAATGGATAACGAAAAGTACCGCAACGTAATTGAAGAAATCAGGCAGTGCCGCCTTTTAGAGGATAAGCTTGCGATAATAAAGGAATTTATCCGTTCGCTTGCCGATTTGGAAGATGTTTTGTTAGACGCCGATTTTACGGCGGAAGAAATGCAAGCCGTGTTTTCATTATTAAATATGCAGGAACTTGCGGCATTCTTAAAAAAGCACCCAAAACAGCCGTATTTGGATACTGCGGATTTACGGGAGCCGGAACAATTTTTACGGCAAAATCTTCATAACTTTATCAGTAAGCTTCCGAGTAATCAACAAGAAATCATTGCGAATTTTCTTCATCGAATTGTTTGAGCAAATCCTCAGTTTCGGCAATATTTTGCTTTAACTCTTCCCGGCTGACAGTATTCGGCTCCGTCGATTTCGACTCAGCCTTAACCTTGAGTGCGTTAAGAATTTCCCGCAAGAAATTGCGGTTATCAGGATTTCTTAAGTCGCGATGCCGTAAAACCAAATTGCAGGTATCAATTAAAACTATCTCAGGTGAATCCTCTAAACTCATCACCTGCTCTTCACCGTCTGAATCCATAACCATTTTCAGCATTTTTATATTCTCCTTCCGCTTGTTACAAGGCATAAGCAAACAACCATCGACCACAGCACGATAAGCCGGTGTCAGTTTACCCTATCCCTGTAAGATTGAACAAATTATACTGTAAAATTTAACAATTAGCAAAAAAATATATGTCTTATTTTTTTCATCTTGGGGGGATAAAGCGAACACGGCATTGTGCTCAAACTGCGGTACTAAAAGATTTCAATTTTCTGCACGCGGATTGCAAATTTTGCATTTATCACATTTTTTCATTGTGCCTCTGTCTGATATTTTAATGTAATTACATTTAGGCACTTGCTCTTTTTGCATTGCTTCAATCCTTAAAAGCAGTAATTTCTGAGCAAAATTATAAAATGATTTACCTTTTAACCACCGGTATCCAAACCTCATATCGAAAATTCATATTGCCGTAATTAAAACCTTTTTCCAATTCAGGTCCGGGTGCTCGTTCATATTCCGACGCGGCAAACCATTCGCAAGCGCTGCTTCGGGCGCGTTTGCAATGAAGAGCCGGGTCGGCACCTATATCTTCGGGCGATGTAAAAACCGCCCAAGTATGCGATGGAACCGAAAGCCTTTCGCAGCCGGGCGGCAAGCCATCCTTCGGCATATAATAACAAATCATATACGAGAATGTTTCGTCCTTAAAATCATAAAGTGCGTATACGAGATTTTTTACCTCGCCCGGAGTTTTCGGGTCGTCTTCCGGTAAGCGCTCAATACCAAGGTCCGTAATTAATTTATTAAGCTTGCCGTTCTTGTAACACTGCCTTATAAATTTCGGCGGTGTCATACTTCCCTTAATAACGGTTGAAATCCCGCACAATTCAAAAGCTTCGCATTGCTCAATTCTGAAATTCATCTCGGTATCCCCTTCAATTGAAATTGAGAAGGTTATTTTAGGATGGGTCATTATATTTACGCCTTTATCGCGCACAGCTGCCGGTGTTACGCCGTGCATTTTTTTAAACGCGCGGCTGAAAGCTTCCGGCGATTCATAACCGTATTTAAATGATATATCTATAATTTTTTCATCATTTGATTTCAGTTCCGCAGCGGCAAGTGTCAAACGCCTGCGGCGTATATATTCCGATAACGGAATGTTTGCAATATATGAAAACATCCTTTGAAAATGATATGACGAGCAGCAAGCGATTTTCGCGGCTTTGTCATATGAAATACTGCCCGCCAGATTTGATTCAATATAATCCACAGCTTTGTTCATTCTGCCAACCCAGTCCATAAATATCCCTCCTTTAAAGATTAGATGAATTGTACAACGCTTGTTTTCTTTTGTCCGTGCATTTCATGCACGAATTTATCATGTTTTTTCATGAATTTTATAAAGAAGAACGCCGGGCTTAGTAATCAATTTTTTATGAACGGCTGGCATTTTGGGCAGTAATATACCGCGCCGCCCAGATAGGCTTCTTTTACAATAATTTCGCCGCACCGCTTGCAGGGCTTACCCAGCGTGTTTTTGCTTGCCTTCGTAATATAACCGCCGAAATTTACGCGAGAATCCCTTATCACACTGCCTGTCAGCATTTCGTCATTCAGTTCGGCTTGCTTATGGAATATTTCTTTGGCGGCAAACGCGTAACACAGTTGTGTGGCAAACCATACGAAACTGTGCGGGTTTTGATTGGCGAACGTTTTAACAACGGTTTTCCCCACAACAGTTTTTTGCAGCTGATTTGAAATTACCTGATTTTCCGCAATGCTCATTATGTATTACCCCCGTTTTGGTTTGTAAAATCCGAAGATTGCAAAATCCAAAGATTATAAAATTTAGTTTTTTAAAATCCTAAAGCTTCCTTTACGGTTTTTGACTTTTATAAAATTCCAAAGCTTCCATTACGTTAATTCCGTTTGCGGTCATACCTGTGATGTCGCAATTTCCAATTACGCAGTTCTTCAAGCTGTTGTTGGAAAATTTGCCGCCATCCAAGCAATTATGGCGAAATTCTATGTTTGTTAGGGTCGAGGCGTAAAACTTACTGTTTCCCATATAAGAATCATAGATTAACGTGTTGCCGAAATCGCAGTCATTAACAGTCCAGTTCGTCATTTTCCCGTCATACCAGTCCAACTTATCGGCTCCGAAAAAGCGGAACGAAACGCCGTCCATCGAACCGTCCAACAATGCAAACCTGTACCGGCTGCTGTTGTAAATTTCATCGTGCGGTTTCAGCGTTTTAATGTATCGGTTCCACCTTGCGCCGGTATAGAAGGTAAAACCGTTGTCGTCGGCAAATTGACGCTTCTTTCCGTCCCAATCGAAATAAAAATCTCCTTCGCTTTCGTTTTCGCTCGGAAAATAAATATTCCAGCATAAAATTTCCGGATGGGCTTGTTTTAAAAGTTCAAACAGGCAGATGTTGTTTTCCGGGTTGTTATAGGCGACGCTGCGAATCAGCATAGCCTCCATTCCAACGCAAACAAGATTAACAGCGCCCACATTTTTGCCGTCTTGTATAACTTTATAAAACCAATGGCAGCCGGGCATATCAAAGCCGCTAAAATCCCAATTATACAGCCTTTCCAAACCCTCCGCGCCGCCGTAGCAAGATTTAATTATTTCGGTTAATTCGGGAATGTCCTGTTTGGATAAAGGTTTCAAAGATAAATTAAAACCCGCTATATCCGCAACATGCGCGGGCGGAGTTTCATCGGCAATGTCCCCTGCCGTCTCCGGCATTACCGTTTGCAGCGCCGCTTTCAGCTCCTCCGATTCGGCAGAGTGGTTCGTATCCAAATACTTATATAAACTTTCCATATCCTGATGGTCCTTGAGCATATTCAAAAGCTGCCTCAGAATAATTCCAAGCGCGTTTAACTGCTCTTCCTCTTTTTTTGTTTCCTCCAAATGGTTGGTAAACACCGCGATTATTTTCGATAAATTTTCGGAAGTAAAAATCTCCTGTATGGACGGTATGGAAAACCGCAGTTTTCGAAGCCATACAATTTGCTTAATTTTATGTAAATTTTCCTCATCGTAATAACGGTAATCGTTTTCTGCGCGGCTGCTTTTAAGGATACCCACACTTTCCCAATAATGAAGTGAGCGGTGGGAAATCCCTAATTTGTTTGTAACATCCCCAATTTTTATAAGCACAAAAAATAACTCCTTTTTCGTATTATACACCAATAATACTCTCTTACGTAAGGTAAGAGTCAAGAGGTATTTTAAATATCTCAATATTGTTGACAATACGTAAAATACGTGTCAACATATGCATCAAGAGGTGACTTTATGCAGCGAACAGAACTTGAGCGCAAACTAAAGCAAAATGGCTGGGTTATCAAACCGGGTGGCAAGCACAAAAAAGCGCGTCATCCGGATAAACCCGGAGTAATGATTACAATCCCAAATGGTAGCCAAATAAAAGAAACAACAGCTAACGGCATCCTTAAGGACGCCGGGCTTAAATAAAGAAACCCAATGCATAATTTATAAGTGAAAAATAAAGGCAAATAAATGGAGGTGCCATATGAAATACGTTTATCCCGCAATTTTTACCCCATTAGGAGATGGATATGATGTTAACGTTCCGGATCTACCCGGTTGCCGTACCTGCGCAGACACTTTAGCGGAGGCAATAGCAATGGCAGAGGACGCCGTTTCCCTGTGGCTATGGGACACTGAAGAAGAAAAAGGGGAAATTCCGCCCCCATCCGTTACTTTACACCATGAACCGCCGCAATTCATAAATCTCGTTAAAGCAGATACAGATATATATCGCAGACAAATGGACAACCGCTCCGTAAAGAAAACTCTTTCTATACCCGCCTGGCTTAACAGTCAAGCAGAAGCTGCACATGTTAATTTCTCCGCAATTTTGCAAGAAGCACTGAAAGCCCATTTACACATCATAAAATAAATTATGCTAAGGTACGCAAAGATTTAACAAGTGATTTTCTTGGTAAATCTTTGCGCGCATGCGTATAGAACCAACTTGATGATATGCGTATCAAAAAAAGGAAAATACTTTGCTTCATTCGCTGTGCAATACCGCTATAAATTCAATATCCGCTTTGCGTTGCCGCCCAATATCGCAAGTTTTTCTTCATTAGATATAGGCAGAGATTTTATATGTTGGATTTCGGTTCCGGCACTGCTCCACGGAGAATCGGAACCGAACAATATTTTGTCCGCCCCGTGTTTTTCTTTTATGCTTAAAAACTGCTCGCGGGTGAAATATTCAAACCCCATGGAGGTATCTAAGTAAATTTCCGTTCCCGCCAAATATGTATATACATCGTCCCATTGGGCGTGCCCGCCGAAATGCGCCGCTATAATTGTTCCGCCCTTAAGCTCCCTCGCGATATTCGCGAAACGCTCAGGGTTGCTTCTAAAAGGCGGCGTAAAGGCAGGGTCGTACCCGGCGTGGTGAAGGATTATTAAGTTTTTGCTAAGCGCGTAATCGTAAATTTTCAGCATTTCTGGAGAATCCAAAATGAAATCCTGATACTCGGCGTGAAATTTAAGCCCTTTAAGCCCCAGCGACACAACGAAATCAATATCTTCCTTATAATTATCCGTATGGGGATATATCCCGCCGAAACCGATTATCCTCTCCGATTGTATGCCGCTTACCCACTCGTTCGTTTTTACAACCTGCGACTGCTTTGTTACAACCGGCTGGATAACTGAAATATCTATTCCCCAACTGTCCATTTTGCCAAGAAGCCCGGATACCGTGCCGTCGTGCACCGGAGTGTAAAGGCCGTTTATGCTTTCAAACAATGCCGCAATTGCTTTGGGTGCCAGTGTGTCGGGAAAAACATGGGTGTGAATGTCGATTGTCATTTTTGCTCGCTTCCTTCTGTAAGTTTATCTTTGTTTAAGTTTTCGGTAAGTTCATTCATAGGCATAAAACTCCACCGCCCAATCCTTGATATCATTAAAAAGCTTTATATGTTGCGCAACTATACTAAGCCCATCAAAACTCCTACCGTTACCGTAATAATAATCGGCAAGTGCTTGAATGAGTGATTGTTCATCTATTACGTCATAATCACGGAGCATATCGTTTACCGTCTGATTAAGAGACGTGCAATGCAAATCACCGAAGCTGACAATATCCAGCCCCTCAAAACCCTCCACTATATACCAGTTAATGTTCTCATATGGCTCACGGGCAGTGGCGTAAACATCTATTTGATTCTCATTAACATAACCGGGAAACTGCCCTAAGCATTCCAGCGCTGATGTATGGCATAGCACAACATTCTTGCCCTTTAGGACAGAGCGAAACCATTCGCGGTTAGAAGTATAAGAACTTCGGCTCTTTAACCGCATTTAAATACCTCCAAAATTAGTTTTAAAAATTATACACCGCAAACAAAATGTTGTCAAAAAAGCGGCGCTAAATCCCATCAAATCCCTTAAAAATGAAATTTTAGGATGACTCACCCCAATGAATTTAATAATTTCTCCAAAAAATCGGTATTGCATTGTGGTTTTATTTCTGATAAAATTACAAAAGTCTGCCGCTACGCTACTGCAACCGGCAAAATAGATATTAGGAGGAAAGCAAAATGGCAAAATGTGAACTGTGCAACAAATCCATACAATCCGGTCACAAGATCAGCATAACGCGTAGCCACGTATCAAGGCGCGCAAACAAAATGTGGAGGCCTAACATAAAGAAAATTAAAATTGTTGAAAACGGCACCGCACGGACTATTAAAATCTGCACCCACTGCCTGCGCTCAAACAAAGTTACCCGCGCTTCGTAGTAAAAAAACTTACTAACCTAACCCCCGCTATTTTAAACCATGCGGGGGTTTTAATTTAAAGGAGAGCGTACAGAATTGGAAAACATAGCCGCGCATAAAACCACACTTGAGCTTATTAAAAAATATAATTTCCGCATTAAAAAAAACTACGGTCAAAATTTCCTTACCGATACGCATGTGCTGGAAAAGATTCTGCGGGCCGCGCAGGTTTCAAAGGATGATACCGTAATAGAAATAGGGCCGGGGCTTGGCGGCATGACACAATTTCTCTGCGATACGGCAAAAAAGGTTTACGCCGTTGAAATTGACGAAAACCTATGCGAAATTTTAAAGGAAACGCTGTCCGGTTTCGAAAATGTTGAAATAATAAACGCAGATATTTTAAAAACCGATATTCCCGCGCTTGTAAACGGAAAGTACAAGGTTATTGCCAACCTCCCCTACTATATTTCAACCCCAATAATAATGTCGCTTTTGGAAAGCGGAGAAAACCTTGAATCCATAACGGTTATGGTTCAAAAGGAAGTTGGCGAAAGGCTGAGAGCAAACCCCAAAACCAAGGATTACGGCTCGCTCTCCGTTGCGGCGCAGTATTACGCGGATATTTATTTGGCGGCAAATGTTCCGCGCAACAGCTTTATCCCGCGCCCGAATGTGGATTCGGAAGTTATACGCCTTACGCCGAGAAAACCACTCGTTGTTGTAAAAGATACCGCGTTTATGTTTAAAATAGTAAAAGCCGCGTTCGCGCAGCGCAGAAAAACGCTTGTAAACTGCCTGTTTCAAGCGGAAATACTTAACCTTTCCAAAACGGATTTGGCGGATATTTTAGCGGATATAGGGCTGCCGGAAACCGTGCGCGGGGAAGAACTGCGCATTTTTGAGTTTGCGCAAATTTCGGATAGGCTTTCACAGTTAATAAACTAAAAATACAAAACCCCCCTCTTGCGGGTTTCTCCGCTAAGAGGGGGGTTTCAACTTGCAGATTTTCATTAAGCGCTGAGTTTTTTCTTAATTACAACCGCCGTGCCTGCCGAAAGTGCGAGAGCGATTAACGCAACAGCTATTGCGCTGTTATCTCCGGTTGCAGGGTTTTCTTCCGCGGGAGCCGCCGCCGATGTAACTTCAGCCTCCGCTGCGGGAGCAGCATCATCAGCCGGTGCAGCGTCCGCCGCGCCCGGTGCGCTGTATTCTATTTCGTAAGCTGTCATATCCGTACCTGTTGCCGTTACCCAAATTTCAAATGTATTTTCCAATATCTTTTCTTCCGGGACGGCTACGTGGGAAAGCTCAACCCAATCCTCCGAACGGAAGCCAATCTCCGCGATATCCGTTTCTACGTAGCCAAGCTGGAACTTAAACACTACGCCGAAATCGTCCTCCTCGAACGGACCGTCGAACTGCGACCAGCCGTATTCGGTGTTTATAAGCCCGTCGCCTAAATCTTTGTAAACTCTTGCGTTTTGAACCGTTACAAGAGCAGTCGGCAGTGCCCCGTGTTCATTTTTGTAGTGAACCGTAACGTCGATTGTGTCGCCCTCTTCCAATGCCATAACATTTACAAGGTTCAAAGACAGAACCATTGCGATGCATAAAGCTAAAGCCAAAAACCTTTTCATTACCTAAAACCTCCTAAATATTTTATTTTATCGGGCATTTGCCCGTATAGCACAGTGTTTTTATCCGCGCCGCCACAAACGGCGGTTTAAATTATTATAGCATAACACACTACTGATTCCAAGTCTCGTCAATACGTTTTTGCGCAACCTGTTTGTAGGTTTCAACCGCCTGAGCCGGTGTCATATCTGTTTTGCCGCGTATTGCGTCAATAACTTCCTGAAGCCCGGTAAAACCGCCGCACGGGTTAATAACCGCGTTATTTCCCATTTCCAAACACATTTCGTATTCCTCTATCGAACCGAAATCCTTCAGAGCGTCCGCTTCTTTTTTTGTCTTGGCTTCGGCTTCGGCAACCTCGTCCGCAGGCAGGCGTTTGTAAAGCAGGAACAGCGCCGCAAGTTCCGGTTCCTTAGACGAACCGGCTAAACCTTCTTTATGCCCGGATGCGGCATCGCCGAACGGATTTGTTGCGTCCGGCCCTTTCGGGAACGGAGCCAAACCAAGCTTATCGCCAAGAACCGCGCGAAGCCCCTCTTCTCCGTAAAGAAGCCAGTCGCCCCAGTATGTCATTGCTATACTTCCTTTAATAAGCATTCCCGTTGGGTCTGCGTCCGGGTCCCAAGGGGCAATTATTTCGTACTGCTCGGAAAGCGCGCGTTCCCATTCCAATGCGCGTATCGCCTTAGGATCCGAAAGGCCTTCCACCGGAGCGCCGTCTACCCACTGAACGTAGTTCGCGCCGTTGGAATATAATATCTGCTCTTGCTGCCACGAGTAATAACCCCAAATATCAAACTGCCCGTCGCCGTCCACATCCTGCTTAATATCCTGAGCCAGTTCCACAAACTTATCCCATGTCCATTCGCCCTGTAAATAAAGCTCGTAGGGGTTTGGTAGCGAAGCGTTCGCGAAAATATCCTTGCGGAAATACATTCTGCTTGTTGCCGGGTTGCCGCCGTCCGGCATAACATAAAGCTTGCCGTTAAACGTGTAAAAATTAATATCGGACTGGTTTGTGGGGAAAGCTACCTTGCTGACGTCCATATAATCCGATACGGGCAGGAGATATCCTTTTTTTGCGTACGCCGGAATTGCTTCGGAACCGAAATAGCAAATATCCGGCCCTTCCCCCGCGGCTATTGCCTTAATTAAATCCGCCGAATACGATTCATACAATTTGTTTACGTATTCAATTTTCGCGCCGGTAAGTTCCTCGAAATTTTTGTAAATTTCAATGTCCGTTTCGGGCATATCCCAAAATGTCCAAACCGAAATTGTTTTGCCGGCGTAGGAACCCGGCTCGATGTTTAAATCCCTTTGATACTTCGCGTCGTACTGAATGCCTTCCACTTTCGGAGCTTCAACCGGGCCGCCCTGTACGCCGCCTGGCGTGCTTTCAACCAAAGCCTCCAAAGTATCGGCAACGTTTGCGTCAGGGTCGAACGTATCCGCCGTTTCCCCTTCGGACGCGGTTTCCGCCGGCGCATCCGGGTTTACATTTACGTTACAACCCGCGAATACAGTAACCGATAAGCATAAAACCAATACGATACATATCATTTTCTTAAAACTCATAATATCACCTCTCCATATTTTACGGTTTTAACCGCATATTCAGCGATTGCAAAAATTAATTTGCGCTATCGCTCATTTATGAAACTTTGCACTTTAGCGGGCGGCTATGCCCTGCTTTTTAACCTACTATACCACTCCTTTCAATACCTTCAACAAAGAACTTCTGCCCTATCAAATACACTATTATAAGCGGCAAAATAACAAGGGCAACGCCCGCGTATTTTGTGGGCACAACATAAGAAAGGTCCGTAACTTGCGAGGATTTGGTTATGTAACCTACAATTCCTACCAATCTCATAGAAAGCGTAGGGTTATTTGTCATGTACTGCGCCTGGTTAAAAACCTCGTTCCAGTGCCACACGAAGGATAAAAGCCCAACCGTTGTAAACGCAGGGGTTGCGCTTGGTACCATAATTCTAAGGTAAGTTTTAAACGTGCCGCAGCCGTCTATATAACCCGCCTCTTCAAGTTCCACAGGCATTCCCCTGTAAAACTGGCGGAAAATATAAATAAACAAACCGCTCTTCAGCCCCTGCCCGAATACTGCGGGCAAAATAAACGGAGCTAAAGTATTGTTAAAATTAATCGTACCGCCCAATGTGTTTTTAAAAATCCCGAAAATATCGAACTGCAAAAAGTAAATGTACTGCGGCAGGCCAATAACCTGAGGCGGCACTATAATTGTAAAAACCACAAGAGCGAAAATCAAACCGCGTTCGCGGAACTTAAAACGCGCAAACCCGTAACCGATTGTTGAACACACGGCTAAGTTTAAAACCGTTACCGAAACCGCAATCATAACCGTGTTTATAAGCGATTTGATGTATTCAATATACCCCCACGCGTCCAAAAAGTTTGTGTATGTAGGTTTTTTAGCTATCCATACAGTTGTTGTATCAAGCATATCCGCAGGTGATTTTACGGCGGTTGTAAAAATATAAATGAGCGGGTAAATTAAAATATACCCTATGCCGCAAAAAAGCATAATGAAAAACAGCCGGTAAAACAGCTTTTTGTATGTTCTTGAGTTTGTAAGCTTTGCTGTCATAAAACCACCCCTTTAATCGTTCATATAAAACACCTTGCGCGAAAGTATGCCAACGGACAAGGCGAGAATTACGCATATAATCGCGAAGAATATCCACGCAAGCGCCGCGCTGTACCCGTAATCCAGCGTTGTGCCGAACGCCATTTCCTGAATGTAACGCAAAAGCTCGTTGTTATAATCCGTAAACGAATCAATAATTGTGTACACCAAATTTATAACGATAATGGGCGAAATCATCGGCAGGGTTATTTTCCAGAACGATTCCCAGCCGGTGGAACCTTCAACCTCCGCGCTTTCGTACAGCGCGGGCGATATTGCCTGAAGCCCGGCGATAAAAAGCAAAATTTGCACGCCGGATTTCCAAATAATTTGGTAAACCCTGTCTATCGCGTCGGTTAAAACCGAAACCGCAGGGTTGTTGTTCGTTAAGGTTAAAAGCATGGACTTAAAATCCACCGTTTGCAGCATCGGCATACCCTGCTGGCCGGACGCCCCCGCAAACTGCGCCGATACGTCGGACTGCATAACATACACAAGCGCGCCGGAGGTTATAATAACCGGCAGGAAAAATATTGCCCTAAGCAACGCCCTGCCTTTGAACTTTTTGTTAAGCATTACCGCCACAAAAAGCGAAAAAAACGTAACAAGCAAAACGTCCACAACAATAACCGTAAGCGAATCTATAAGCATCGGAATAAATTCCGCGTCCGCGGTGAAGGCCTTAACAAAATTCTCTAACCCTATAATGTTTAGCCTAACACTGCCGCGGGATATTTCAACTTTCGAAAACGAATACATAAGGGACTGAAAAAGCGGGTTTGCAACAAAGAGCAAAAACCCCAAAAGCCAAAAGTAAGAAAAAAGCCGCCCTGCCCTTGCCTTACGCCGTTGTAAGCCGCTTTTTCTTCTGCGGCGACGCGTTGTTTCCATCACTGCACCCCCTCGGCCGTAAACATGCGGCTGTTATAATCCACAATTACCGATACTCCGTTTTCAAACGTGGTGCGGTAAACATTTTCAGAAACCGTTTCATGGTTAACAATACGAGCACCCGCAATTTTTTCAAAAATACCCGCCGCAAGATGTGCCTGTTCTTCGGCATCCTGCATCCAATCCATAAAGTTTGCCGAAAACAATTTTTCAAGCTGTGTGCGTATTGTTTCGGAGGAATCGGCGTATATTCCCGAATAATGCGGCAAAGCGCCGTATTCCACCGAACGCAGGAAGTGCAAAAGCTTATCCGCAGCTTCGTTCATAGGTTCGCCGGAATATTCAATGTAGCCGTGTACCGCCATTTGGTAAAACGGAACCTCTCCGCTTTGTATAAAGTATCCGGAAGCTCCAAGCGGCACGCTGTATAGGGTATCGGCAATGCCCCATGTGTAAGCGTAGCCGTCTGTTAACGCGAAATTATCGGACGAATCCGCTATACCTTTAAGGTACCCCGTTAACGCGGGGCCGGTTAAATCCCTAAACGCCGGGTATTTTTGGTTGTATTCCGAATACACCATACCGCCCGCGTCCTCCACGCTTAAATTTTTTGAAAGTTTTCCGGCGCTTTCGCCGAACCCCGCAAAAGCGTCAGCCCAAGCCGCCGGTGAAAGCAGTGTCCATTTAGTTGAAGCGCCGTCCCTTGTGCCGTCTATAATAAAATAACTTTGCTGAAAGTTAATGCCGTTTCCGGTTGTTCTGGCGGCGTAATCCGAAACGGAATAGCCGTTGCCGTTTCGGTATATTTGAAAAAGCTGACCCTCCAAGAAAATTTTACTATCAGGGTTATTTGCAACAAGGCTGTTCCATTTTGACGCGCCGCCAAGGGAAGATTCCAAAGCGAAATCCCTTGTCCACCCGCTGTAAATTCCGTTTTTATGCGCTCCTGTATAACGCACCGAAATATTGCTATAACCAGCGGTTTTAAGCTGCGCCAAAATTTCGTTAGCCTGGTCGAACGTTGTAAGCGTAAGAAGCCTGTTTACGGGTATTCCAAGGAACGAACCCCGCTTAATAAGCGCCCCTGTAAGAGTTAGGTGCATGGAAGATTTCGAAGCGTTAAAAGCGCCGAACACTCCCTTTTGCTCCAAATAAGCGCGGTAGGTGTTAGCCATATCCGCATATGTAATATCCGCGCCTTCCATTAATATATAATCCGTTTCAAGCTTAAATGTTGACGTAACCGGAGCGGGAATTGTATAACTCGTATTTACCGTTGTTGAATTTTCGCGCAGATAAACCTTGCCCACATCCCTAAAGGTAAACGCCGCGCCGTTTTTAAAATAGCGGTTGTTATTGCGCGAAACGCCTGTATTTACCGACGCTACGAACGCGCATTCATCCCTAATTACCGCCAAATAGGACGCACTCCCCGTTTTCGCGGCAAAAACCGGCATACGGTATCCTTTGGCTTTTGTTACCGTTTCAACCGCGCCTATGCCCCTGTCGAAGCCGTAAACCGCCTGAATTATATCGGCGGAGTTATTGTAATCCTTTTTATAATCGGAAATTGCGCCGGAGCCGTCCGGATAAAAAACAAACCCGTCGTCGTCGGAAGAACCGCTGTTGAAATACGGAAGTATTAAAAACTGATTTACCAAAAACCCGCCGTCCTCCACAACATCACCGGGCGAAACAGACGCGGTAAACCCGGTTTCGGATAAAACAATATCCAGCGGGACGGTTATTCCCTGAGCTTCGTAGCGGAAAATAAAGCGCGCGCCGTTTTCAATTTTTTCATAGGTTACGGTTCCGTTTTTTACGCACATTTCATAACACGGCAAAACCTGCGATGCAAGGCCGGTATCAAGCGCGGTAACGGAAAGAATGGACGCTAAGTTACCCGCGAGCATAGAGTTTACCCATTCGGTATTATCGAAATTTTCCGGCAGGCTTCGCCAAACGGTACCCGTTGCCGAACGTATTTCAAACGCCGCCTTTTCGGTATCCACCCACAGCGAAAATTTGCCGTTTTCCGCCGCTATGCCGCTTTGCGTTATAGGCGTGCCGCCCGTACCCGCTTCCGGCACGGATGTAAAATCCGATAAAGTAACCCTCGAACAACCCGAAAAAACGAATATAGTTAAAGCTAAAGATATTATAAGAAGCACCGTTTTACTAAAGCTGCGCAAATATTTCACCTCCTGGATGCATGGGCGAGCAGCGCGGCGGTTTTCCCGCGCGACCAGCCCCTGGTTGCATGGGCGAGCAGCGCGGCGGTTTCCCGCGCGACCAGCCCCTGGTTGCATGGGCGAGCAGCGCGGCGGTTTCCCGCGCGACCAGCCCTTTCGTAATCAATTTAAGGCATGTACTGTATTTCCGTTATAACCGTGGAAATAAAGCTTACAAGCTGCTGAAAGGTTGAGAAAAATATTATCCCTATAAAAATTGCCGCGGCTATGCCCGCGAATGTGAAGAGTGTCATCACAATGGTTTTGCTGAACGTATA
>JAISVZ010000043.1 GCA_031271295.1 Clostridiales bacterium
ATGGCGTTTGGAAGCGACGGCATAAACTATAGTTATACATACGGGAACAGCCTTTCCAAAATTTCCGCAAAGGTAACCAACAATCTATCAGGCGGAATTACCGAAAAACTGTACATCCAAAGCGACCGCTTAGGCAGCGGCAGGCAAGCCACAGACGCGGCGGGCATTGTTCAGGCATACACCGTTTTAGACGAATGGGGAAAACCGCTTGAAAAGGTAAAAGCAAATCTCGGCGGAGTAGAGATTGACGTAATAAGTAACTACACCAACCATGATTTTGATGAGGTGTTGCAAATTTATTACGCAAAGGCAAGGTTCTACGACCCAAATACGCAGAGGTTTTTGGCGGTGGATATAATTAAAGGGAATGTAATGGAGCCGGAGAGTATTAACCCGTATATTTACGTGCTGAACAATCCGCTAAGTTATTATGATTCAAACGGTTTAGATGCCATTTGGCTTAATGGATCTAAATGGACGCCTTTTGGTCATTCATCTTTACTCATCCAAGATGAAAATGATGAGTGGTTTTACTTTTTTTTCTCTATAGATGCGGCACTACTTAATGAGGTGACAAGAATTCCAAAGATGGGCGAAAATACGCAGGAAATTTCAGCAAATAATGAAAAAAGTATAATTAACCTTATGGAGAATTTAGATAACTTTAATCAGTTTTTTGGTCTTGCTAATGATCCAACAAATAAGAATGAGCGATACACTTCCGCTACATATATATCCGGAGACTTTACAGAATCATTGGAATTTGCTAAACGTATTGTTAACAAAGAGGAACCTATAAAATGTACTCGTAAAATATTTAATTTTTTATTCAACAATGAAAATCCTTATTACACTCTTCTGTATACTTGCTCATCGGCTTCTTGGGAGGCGCTTATGTTAGGCAAATTACCAGATGGTACTCCTGTATCTGAGTATGTCTATCAAGCAGCCTTAATGTGGCGTGATGAAGGTATTGTTCATATGCCTAATGCAATCACTCAAAGGGTAGAAAGAATTTTTGCAAATAAATCATTTACAAAAAACGAAGCACTTAGAGAAATTGAAGAAAAGATTAATAAAGATAGGTTATGGGGAATCATTTTAAAAAAGTTAATTCCTTTGGACTGATTTGAAATATTTTAAAATGCAAAAAAGAGGTGAAGATTTGAAGAAAAAATCTATTCGGACAACTCTAATATCGTTATTTATAACAATTGTGATGATTGGTCTTTATCTTTATTATTATATTGGACTGCCGGAATTATTGTGGATGGATTCTTATTTTGAGGATTATTTAAGCGGAAAATTTGTTTCACCTATAGTAACAGGAAAACCATACTTAGCAATTCCGAATTCTTCTTTTAAAATGCAAGTTTATTTTAAAGATGACCCAGAAACAGTTTTTTATCTTTTGCGTTCACGTGGGTACGGACACAAAATATGCAGTACATATCCTGTTGTTATGTGGAAAAAGGAAATGGAAGGGTGGCTTCCGAAAATTGAAGACGTAACTTATAGAATATATATGTATACGACAGGAGGCGAATATAACCATAACAAATATTTCGATTTAGGTGAAAAAATACCGTCATATGCGGATGACGAAAAGAATATTCTTAATTTTTTTGAACCACCACAAATATCTATTGATATCGAACCTGCGTTTTTTAATCATGTCAACTCAGAACAAGAATTTTGCAACATCTTATATTCAATAATATCAAATAGTAAATATTGCACAATAGGTATGAGTGTTTATGATGGCGTGAAATCACCTGTAATTGATGTTTATTCGGCAAATTTGCAAGGGTATAGCAAAGATGAAATGATGGAATTATACAATAGTCTTATACCAAATAAGGAAGAGGTGATTTCTGATATTCCATTACATGGAGATACATCACTAAACGATATTTCGAGAGATATAATTAGACATGAAGAATTGAGTTCTGAGATAATGATTTCCGATTTAATAAATAAAGATGTTAATTCTGATGTAATGAATGATGAATTAAACGATCCTGATTTTTTCGAGAATGCGATATCAAAGAATGAAGAGATGATTTTCTCGGAGATGACGGTTAGTGATATTATTACTTATAATCATGAGCTTGAATGTGCTTTAGTTGGGTATTGGCATGAAGCTCCAGGTATTCCTGCCGGATGGGCAGAACGATATATCTTTTATCCTAATTATACATTTAGTCATTTCACAAGTGAAATGGATGGATTGGAAAGAACATTATCGTTCTCAGGAACGTGGTTTATTAGGGAAGGGAACCTGCATTTAGAAGTTACTGAAAAAGTAGTTTTAGTTGGCGGGAACTTAGTACCATCAACAGGTTCTATTGGTACAGAAGAGCAGATAGAAGGGGGAGATGTGATAATTATAGATTTATCGGAAGAACCAGAAACACAAGAAATTGATCTTGGGAGTGTTGAAGTTATAGAAAATTATAAGTATACTCCCGATACAACTCCATATGCTTTCAAGCGAAAATTTGGCGAAAAGTATTTTTGGAAATTCATTAATATGGATTAGTGTAGGTTTAAATATGGATGGAAATAGGTATGACTATCTTTATAAGGACGCTCAAATAATTGAACAGCAGATAAACTTTTAACTGAAAATACAGCTTTTATAGGCGCTGTTCCGGCAACTGCATAGGTTTTGCGGAGCCGAATACAAATCCGCATATGACGCAAACGGGCAGTTTCAAACCGAAACCGGCCAGAATAACAACTCATACACAAACACTTACGACGAACTGGGTAGGTTAACGCAAAGGATTAATAGGGACGGAACAAGTGTTTCCTTTGTGTACGACAAAACATGCTTATTTTTAAGCGTCGCGGACGAAAACGGCAACAGCACAACCTATACATACAACAAAGCGGACAGATTTTTGCTAAAACTACGGACACGGAAAACTACGAAACAACCTTCGGTTACGACATGTTAAACCGTTTGGTTTATTACATAGACGAAGTCGGCGAATATTTTTCTACAACCTAACTCTTATCCTGATGAAAAAATTCGAAGGCAGTATGGAGAAAAAACTTATTCCAACTATGAAGAATGGGAGAGTTTTTACAATGACATTTCTCTGTACACCTACTAAAGAATGTTTTAATGAGAAAGGAAGATGAGTTATGAAAAAGATTTCAATTTTCATTTTGTTTTCATTAGTTGTTTATATTATTTACAAAATTGGCTTCGAATTAAATCCTGATATAGAAATCAAAAACATACTATTGGACGATGTGATTAGAACACCAGAACAAGCAATAGAAATTGCTGAAGAATTTACGCTAAGATGGGATAAACGGGCAAAAGCGAACAGCATAGTTATTAATTATCTGAATAAACAGGATTTGTTTGATCAAACGCCGGAGTTTATTGTTTACGGCGGTTGGATGAAAAAAACCTGTGGATTTACTATAGTTACCATTCACGGAAACACTATAAAGGAGTTTTATGCACGTGAAGCTCATATTACGGCATCAATGGGAACTATTTTTCCTAAAGATATGATATTTCCTTCTACGGAAGATGTAGTTGAAGTTCTTGACATTGCCGCTGAAACTTTATTGAATTGGAGGGAATTGGATAATTTTGTTTTGACAGTACGCCCGAAATACGAAAACACATGGGAGTTTGGATTAAATCATCAAGGTATTATTTATTCTTTTGAGTATGACGTTTTAACAGAAAATTTAGAAATTAACAATCAAAAGCAAATAAAGAAAAACCACTTGCACGAGGCGGCGGAGGAACTGTACACACACGCGTCATACCATCCGCAAAACCGGAGAAGCCGCCGATCTTGGTTTTCTTAAACATACCCGGTAACGGCAGCCACTTTTTAAAGGATTTTTTCGAAGTAAGCTTCACTTACCTTTCAAAATCTATGCGATGATTAAGCGGGTTTATACAGGGAAATCGCGGGTTGCAACTATGACATTATGCAGAACGAATTAAAATACGGAAAATTTGGTCAGTACGGAAAGTATGAGTAAAAATTACCGCCAAAACAATAAAAGACCGCAAAAAATACTTTGTATATGTGCAGTCTTTTATTTCGAAAAATTATTGCGGAATCATACTGCAGGGATTTATATCCCTCTGATTAATTTATCAAGCTGCCCCAAAGGTACGGGCGGCATTGCCAGCGGTTTTACGGCTATTGAAAGAAGCAGGGCTAAGTTATCGTCTGCGGCGGTGCGGTTTGAACTAAGAACACCGCACGAGCGGCAGCGGTGAATAACAGCCCATTCTCCGTTTTTACGCACCCATACGCCAATAGGCTCCATTATCCCCTTGCAAAGCGATGCGCGGTCACCCGGTTTGTTGTCCACATGGAGGCTTGATAAACACTTGGGGCAGTGGTTGCGGTGTTCGCTTCCCGCTCCGTCCGGCTGAACTAAGCTTCCGCACACCTTGCAGTAAAAAGTTTCGCCGCAAGCCGTTTGCCTGTAATCGGGGCGGCTTTTTTTATTTGAAATATTTATATATGACATGATAGTCTCCTTATAATTTTAATTTTTTGCACAAAAAAAGTACGGCTCCTGTTGCCGTACCGAAACGAGTAAACAAAGGGCTGATATTTTAGCGCAAAACCGCATACCCATTCCTTGGTTTGCTTTGCGCCGTGTTCAATTATCAGATTTTTCCTTTTCCCGCCGTCATAACCATTTTCCTTGCCGCAAAAATTTTCCATAAGGAATAAAATGATTGTAAAAGCTTTTGGCGCAAATGTCAAAATAAAAAATGATTATAGTTGTTTTTTATAATCACTGCGTTTAAACTAAGAATACGGGAGTAATATTGTATTGCGACAAACCTTAAAGAAGATACGCAAACGAAAACGAACGTTTTGTATTAAGAATCACATACCATATAAATTGAATAGAAGGCGGAAAAATGCAAAACAGAATAAGCGCGGTTCAAAACATAGTGGATAAATACATATCCGAATCGAAAGACGCGAAAAAATTTTACATACATTCATACGGGGTTGCCGGAATTTCGGCGCTTCTTGCCGTTAAGCGGAAATTAAGCCAGGATGTTGCTTCCGCCGCAGGGCTTTTGCACGATATTTACGCAATAAAGGAAGGTACTTACGATAACCACGCGGATTTGGGTTCAAAAATGGCACGGGAAATTTTGCTTGAAACGTGCCTTTTTTCCGATAATGAGATAGCTGCGGTGTGCAGAGCGATTTATCAGCACGATAACCATACTGAAATTGGAGATGATTATGACGAGGTGCTGAAGGACGCGGATATTTTGGAGCCGTTTTTCAGAACGTTAACAAAACCGGATTTTCCGAGAGTGGACGAGAAGCTAAAAAGGATTTTTAAGGAACTTTCGATTGAATAAAAAAAATGCCGCACCGGGGCGAATAAAAAGCGGTTGCCGGTGCGGCGAGTAGAAAATTTATGTTCACACATTATAGTATTTATAGATTGCCTTTCCAAGACAGACTATATTCTAACAGACGGATAGCTTTAAGACAATGAATTTTCTTCAATTGCATTTACGCAAATAAATCCCTCGTATCATGGTACAAATCCCTATACCGCGCCAAAACCTCATGCTTAAAACCGCATTTTTTATCGTTGAACAATTTCCTTAAAAGCTTGCGGTCGGTAATTTGCATCAGCACGCTTTCAATTGGGTATTCCGGATTCTTACGTTCATGCAAAATGCTTTTGTAAAGCTCTCTTTGATTTTTTGGCGGTGCAAATACACTCGTAGCTTTGCCTTCGTTCTTTTTTTGCACCTTTCGGTACGTCCAAACGGATAATTTCATTGCCAACGGGTTTACGGCAAACGAAATAACATAACTTACCGCGAACCCCAGCGGTATTCCCTTTAGAACCGCCGAAAAATAATACGGCGGGAAGCCTATAGCAAGCGCGGTATAAAGCAAAGCGAATAAAACAACGTAAACCGAGCAGAAAACTAACGAGGTAAGCAGGGTATACGCAAATGTTCCGTTTTTGGCGCGAAACAGCTTTGCGAACTTTTCCGCCATAGGCTGAACGGGAATTATAAGCCCCGCTATATTGGCAATAACAAACCCGGAGAACATATCCGTAAATATGCCCGGAAACTGAATTCCTCCCGTGTAGATAACGGAAAAAACCGGGACAAGTACAATAACCGACAAAACCGAAAACCAAAACTGCATAACATATTTAAACACTTTCATCTCGTACATCGCTAATCCTCCTTACATCAATCCAAATCTCGCCCAAAACATCGGGATAATCCCCGTCGCCCGCAGGGTACACCACCATTTGATAATCGCCCGGCACATAATCCGACGCGGGGAAATACTCCGAATAAATCCTTTGCCAAATTTCCGAGTCCACGTTTCTTTCGGTTATATCCCCGCAAAAAAATTTAACCCACAAACGCGGCGGAATATCCACTGCGACGTACCCTTTCGGAACGGGGGCATCACCGTATATTGTTGCAACATAATACATTTGGGCTTTTCCGTCGAACGATGTTCCGTCCGTAAGGCCGATAATTTCCCTTCTTGGCGAGGCGGATTTTTTGCACAGAGTGGTTGTTGTGCCGTCTTCAAAACATTTCTGCCACAACTGCGCCGGTATTTCATACCCTTGAGATCTTACAGCCTTGCCTATCAGCCTAAACCCCTGCATTTCCTCTAATCGGTACGTTAAAACGCTTCCGCCTTTCAGCGTTACTTTAATGCTTAAAGGCGAAAACAGCTTAAATTCGGTTCCGTTCGCTTTGGCGGCGGATGGCAAAATGCCGTGGAAGCGTACGAATGCTCTTGAAAAACTCTCCGGGGTATCGTAGCCGTATTTCAGCGCAAGCTCAATTACCTTTAAGCCGTTTGTTTGCAAATCCACAGCCGCCATTGATAACCTGCGGTTTCGAATATATTCGCCCACGGATATTCCGCTTAACAAGCTGAACAGCCGCTGAAAATAAAACGGCGATAAGTACGCCCTTTCGGCAATTTCCTCTACGGAAAGCTCGCTTAAAATATTTTCCTCAATGTAGTTAACAGCTCTTTGAATACCTTTGGTTAAATCCATATTCTTACCCTCGTTTCGGTTATAAATTGACTGCTCAGGTTATGCGCGCAAGCTTTTCATTGGTTAGTGACTACAGTATAACTAAACGCAAATTGGTTATCTTGACTTTTTCTGCTAAATGTTATCAGTATATCACAAACGGCACTTGCATGGCTTCTCTAATACGGGTATGATTATTTAGTGCCATGTTTTGACACAAAAAGACAGGAAAGATGGGAATTGAATTGGCAAGTTGGCTGGCTCATTTACGCATAGCGGATAAGCTTTTGGACGGTATCGGTTCTTTGCCGCGCGAACATTTTATTGTTGGGAATATCGCGCCGGATTCCGGAGAACCGGTAAACGGCAATTGGAACGTGTTTACGCCGTCAAAGAATGTATCGCATTGGGAAATAGAAGGGATTGAACGTTCGCAGCGTTCGGAAAAGTTTAAAAAGCGGTTGGAGGTTTTGCAAAGCCTTGACCGGCGCACGTTTGTATACGGCACCAATAACCCCGCAAAGCTTGAATCCATGCGCTCCTGCCTTGCGCCGCTTGGTTTAAAAATTGTAGGGCTTAAAGAAACGGGTATAACCGTTGCCGAAGCGGACGAAAACGGCAAAACTCCGCTTGAAAACGCACGCATTAAGGCATTAGCGTATTACAGGGAGCTAAAACGCCCTCTGTTTGCCTGTGATTCCGGGCTGTACATAGACGGGCTTACGGAAAATGAGCAGCCCGGCGTTAATGTGCGCATGGTGGGAGGAAAGCGTTTGACGGACGACGAAATGATTAAGCATTACACATCCATATCCGCTAAACTCGGCGGCAAACCGTTGGCGCGGTATAAAAACGCGATATGCCTTATTATAAGCGAGAACGAAGTTTACGAGCATTTCGGCGACGATATATCGGGAGACGCTTTTCGCCTTACCGATAAACCGCACCCGAACCGCGAAGAAGGTTTCCCGTTGGACAGCATTTCGGTTCATCCCGAAACGGGAGAATATTACTATTGGCGCGGTAGAGATACCGATACCGGAATGACGTTTAACGGATTTCAGCGGTTTTTCAGCAAAGTTTTGAACGCGGGAAGGGTAGGGGAGAAATTATGACATTAAGAAGCGCGACGGCGGTATTTGAAAAAATCCGAGCGCATGAAACGGAGTGAAGAAATGATAATACTAAGAAACGCGGTGGCGGCATTTTTGCAAAACAGCGGCAATTTTCTTTTGATGAAACGCGCGCCGGAACGCGAAATTGCACCCGGTTTGTGGAGCGGGGTTGGCGGGCATATGGAGCCGCGCGAAATAAACAACCCTCTTGCCGCCGTTTACCGGGAGATAGAAGAGGAAACGGGAATTACCCGCGCGGAAATACCGTTGCTGGAATTGCGGTACATAATTACGCGCAGAATAGGAAACGAAATACGCCAAACATATATTTACTTCGGCGAAACCACTCAAACCGAAGTTATACAAACCCGCGAAGGGGAATTGCATTGGATTAAGCGCGGCGATTTGCTAAAGCGGGAGTTCAGCAAAACTTTTACCGCAATGCTTGAGCACTACTTGGCTACGGATAAAGGCGAAAAAGGCGAGAACGCGGTATATGCAGGCGTTGCGTTCGGCAATAACGGAAAATTGCAAATAAATTGGGTAAGGTGTGATGATTTTGAGAAATAAACCTAAAATGATTTTTTTTGATTACGGGCATACGCTGCTTTACGAGCCGGGTTTTGATTTTCTGCGAGGCGAAGAGGCGCTGTTTAAGTATGTTAAGAGCAACAAAAACGGACTTACCCCGAAAGAGGTTTTTACCTATTCGCAGGAGCTTTACGCAAAAATATCCGCCGTGCGCGAAATAGGTTACGAGCTTCACGAGTGGCAGTTTCAAAGGTTTTTATACGAGTATCTTGAAATTGAACTGTCTGTTTCTTTGCCCGAAGCGGAGAAAATTTTCTGGAACAGTGTATCCGCCGGGGAGGTTATGCCAAACGCGGGCAAAATGCTTGATTACATAAACGCAAACGGCATTCGCAGCGGCGTAATAAGCAATATCGGCTTCTCCGGCGCGGCGCTGACGGAGCGAATTAACCGCTTACTGCCGCGGAATAAGTTTGAATTTATTATCGCCTCAAGCGAGTATATGTTCCGCAAGCCAAGTGTGCTTCTCTTTGAGCTTGCGCTGAAAAAGGCGGGGCTTAACGCGGCGGACGTTTGGTTCTGCGGCGATAGTGTAAAAGCCGATGTTGAAGGGGCGTCCTGTGCCGGGATATTTCCTGTTTGGTACGATAACGAAACTGTAGAAAACCCGAGGAGGGAGCAAAATAAGGGTATCAAACCGCAATGTGAGCATTTGCACATACACGACTGGGCGGAAATGATTGATGTATTGAGTGCGCTTAATAATTAGCGCAGCTTTTAGAACTTATTTGCGAAGGAAAAGCAAATGTATGCATTTGGAATATCGGGAGGGTAAGTAAATAAATGATTTTAGAATATCGGGAGGCAAAAGCAAATGAACATACTTGGAATATCGGCAACGCCAAGAAAAAACGGAAATTCCGAAATATTGCTCAATTCGGCACTCGAACCTTTCGTTGAAGCAAATTGGGAAGTGAGCCGAATTCTGCTTTCGGAAAAAAAGATTGGAATGTGTATCGGTTGTGAATCGTGCTGTGAAAGTTTGAAATGCTTTATAGACGACGATATGAGCGAAGTATACGAGGCGTTTAAAATTTGCGACGCTCTTATAATTTCAGCTCCGGCTTATTGGCGCAATGTACCTGCACAGCTTAAAGCGTTATTTGACCGTACATACGGCATCAAAAGTAAGCCGCTTAACCCGACTTTCGAGTAAATCAGGCAAACCCCCTGTAAAACCAAGGTTCATAAAACCGTTAGGTCACTACTTTCTATTTAAAAGATGAAACAATAGGTTTAGTAACATCCATTATG
>JAISVZ010000058.1 GCA_031271295.1 Clostridiales bacterium
GAAGAATATTTTTGAGCGCACCCGCAAAAATAGACCCTTTACTATAACTTGGTGCGCTCAAAAATGTTCTGAAGCGTCAGGTGGCACATTGCTGTGCGATATAATTTGCGCCGAAGCCCTCCTATAACCCCTTATAGAACAGCCACACAAAGCGCGGTAGTTTACAAAGCTTAATTCTCCGTAGCGCTCAGTCAAATTGCTTGTTACAGAAAAGCGAAATTAGACAGCTTATTATTCAAAGATGAAAATTAATGAAGAAAAAATGCGAACCATTTATTGCGGACTGAGATACTTCCGTGGTATGAATAGCAATAAATAATTACAGTTTAAGAGAGGGGCTACAAATGAAAAGAGGGTTACTAATGAAAAGAATTATTTCTCTGCTGTTGGTTTTGGTTTTGCTTTCATCATGCCGCTTGCCGCAAAACGGGTATGATGCTTTTTCAGAGAATACGCAAAATGTGTTGTATGATGCGGCATCAGATGAACACGGGGTAGATGCCGCAGTTGCGGATTCAGTTTCGGAAGCCGAGCCGGTTTTGGAATCCGGGCAAATTTCGCAGGCTGAACCGATTTCAGAAGCCGAGCAAATTTCGGATGTTGAACACTCCGTCGTAACCGGCACAGAGCCGATAGATGAAATGATTACCTATAATTATGATAGAAACGCGGAAGAAATTATTCGGAAGCTGCGCGGAAACATTTTTCATCGCAGTGCGATAATGCCTTCGAGTAACGACGAAATTTATTATTTTTTTCCGGATGGAAACGAATATTTTTGGTTTTGTTCTGCGATGGATGGGCAATCCCGTTTGCGTGCCGAATACGGCGTTTGGAATGTTGAGGACGGTTTTTTTCACACCACGGCTTTAAGGATTGTTGAATGGGTTGGCGGTGATTTTGAACGCGCTTACGGCGGGACAGGCAGCCGCTATGAACTGCACGGATTCGACGAAATATCGCGCGATGTTAATCTTGAATTATACAGTAATTTTCGCTGGTTCGATTTTTTGCCGCAATTCACTGATTATTACGAAAGAATCGGGTGGGGGTTTTCTGTCTCCGGGTACAATTACCTTTATTATACGGACGGTATTGGAGTTGAACGTTTAAAGCAAGATTATTCAGAGTATATTTCGCTTCTCACGGGCGGCGAAACGGAATCCGGCGCTTTATCCCCGTAAAACGTTACTTATTAGTCCGGAAATGTCAAAAAGAAGAACGCGTGAAATAATGAAACGCAAATGTCGGTTGCGCGGGAAAATCGCGCTGCTGCTCTTGCATCCAAAGGAGAAAGATATGAACCTGCCAAACAAATTAACCATGCTTCGAATAATTGCAATACCGTTTTTTGCAGCCGTTTTGTTGGGGAACTTCCTTCCCTACTCCAACCTTATTGCGGCGGCAATTTTCGCTTTGGCGGCTTTTACGGATTGGTTGGACGGCTATTTGGCGCGTAAAATGAATTTGGTTACGAACTTCGGCAAATTTGCAGACCCTTTGGCGGATAAGCTGCTTGTTGCGGCGGCTCTTATATGCTTTGTTGAACTCAAAAGCCTTGCCGCGTGGGTTGTAATAATAATGATATCAAGGGAGTTTATCGTAACCGGGCTTCGGCTTTTGGCGGCGGATAAAAACATTGTTTTGGCGGCGGATTTTTCCGGAAAGCTGAAAACCGCCACGCAAATGGTTATGATTATTTTTATCTTGCTGGATTTTTCGTTTTTCGGCGCGGATATTGTTAAAAATGTATTGGTAATTGCCTCGGTTGTGTTTTCGCTTTACTCATGCTGCGAATATATTGTGAAAAACCGGAAGGTTTTTTCGGCTTAGGCTTAAGGTTGATTTCAGCTTAGTCTGAGTGCGTTTTGAAACTATTTTCCAAAACGAAATTTTCGGGTATAATAAATATAGTTGCCGAGCCGCAAAGATATCTTTTAGGGGGAAAACACAAAGGTTATGAATTCCGTAAACACCGAATACAAGGACAGTTTAATAAGAAAAATTTTCAGCAGCCCCGATAAGGCTTTGGAACTTTACAACGCGGTTACGGGAAAAAACTTGAGCTGTGATACCGTTGTTGAAATAAAAGACTTAGAACCGGTTCTGCTTTCAAGGTTGAGAAACGATTTATCGTTTATTATAGACGGACGTTTGGTTGTATTTTTGGAGCATCAATCAACAGTTAACAAAAATATGCCGCTTCGGATGCTTCAATACTTGCTTGTTTTTTATGAAACACATTGCGAAATAGGCAAGGCTTTGTATAAAGAAAAACGTATTAACTTGCCCAAGCCTGAGTTTTATGTTTTGTATAACGGAACGAAAAACCAGCCGGAGAAGCAAATGTGGCTGTCGGATGCGTTTATCGGTATGGAATACGGGGAAACACCGCAGTTGGAGCTTGTTGTTAACATTATAAATATCAACTACGGCGAGAACCCCGATATAATGGAAAAAAGCGAAAATTTGAAGGGTTACGCAATTTTTGTTTCAAAAGTGCGTGAATATGAGAAAGACGGGAAAAATACCAATGAAGCCGTAAGCTTGGCTTAC
>JAISVZ010000113.1 GCA_031271295.1 Clostridiales bacterium
GGCAATTCCAAACCAAAGATGCAAGGGTAAGATTAATGTCTCTTTATCCGAAAATTGTCGCAGACGATAATCTGCAAATACATAATTAATAATCTAAATTTCAACGGTACATAACACTACGTCACTTTTAAGTGCCTGCTTTACATTTGCTCCTAATGTGATTATATTATTGTTAGGGTTAAAAAACAAGCACTCGTATATTACGGCAATAAATAGGTTTACCCTCTAAGAATAAGTTGACATATCCCCGCAATTTGCTATAATTCAATTATAAAAGTTTTATGTAACAAATGTAATTTTACATAAAACCATGAAAATTGTTTTGCCGCAAAAGAAAATATTTTTACGAAAGGAGAATGAAAAAAATGAAATTAGGATTTGTAAGCGCGGTACTTGGCGATATGAGTTTTGAAGAGGTAATAGATTTCGCCGCTTCGGAAAAGTTTTCGTGCGTGGAAATGTGTTGCTGGCCTTCGGGAGGCGCGCAAAGGCGGTATGCGGGCGTTTCGCATATTGACGTTTCAAGCCTTGACGATAGCAAAGCGCGGTATATCAAATATTATTGCGCGGAAAAAAATGTGGAAATTTCGGCGCTCGCGTATTATCCGAATACGATGGACGCGGATATTGAAAAGCGTGAGGCTTATATTTCGCATATCAAAAAACTTATCGCCGCCGCCGAAAAGCTTGGTGTAAAAACGGTAACAACTTTTACAGGAAGGGTAAGCGAGAAAACAATTGATGAAAATTTGGAAATTTTCGCGCAGGTTTGGCCGCCTATAATAAAATACGCCGAAGAGCACTCGGTTAAGATAGCGATAGAAAACTGCCCAATGCTCTTTACAAAAGACGAATGGCCCGGCGGGCACAATATGGCGGTATCGCCTAAGGTTTTCAGGCAAATGTTCAGTATTATAAACAGCGCCAATTTCGGTTTAAACTTCGACCCTTCCCATTTTATTTGGCAGCGTATGGATTACATAAAACCGATATACGATTTTAAGGAAAAATTATTTCACATTCATTTTAAGGATATTAAAATTCACGAGGATAAGCTTAACGACGTTGGCATTATGGCGCCGCCGCTGGATTATATGTCTCCTAAACTGCCGGGTTACGGCGATTGTAACTGGGGCAAGTTTGTTTCCGCGTTAACCGATGTGGGCTATAGCGGGTATTGCTGTATCGAAATAGAAGATAAATCGTTTGAGGATTCTTTGGAGAATATAAAAAAATCGTTGATATTGAGTAAACGCTATATGGATCAGTTCGTTATTTAATTTTTATGGAGGAAGGTTATGAAAAAATTACGTGTAGGAGTTATCGGCGCGGGGTTTATAGGAAAACAGCATGTTGAGGCTATCCGCAGAATTCCCGGCGCGGAGGTTGCCGCAATTGCGGATTCGAACCCGGCCATTGCCGAAAGCGCGGGAGAATCCCTGTGCATTGATAAGTATTACGATGATTACAAAAAAATGCTTGATTTTGAAAACCTTGATATAGTACATAACTGCACGCCAAGCGGGATGCATTACCCGGTTAATTTAGACGTATTAAACCGCAAAATTCCGCTTTACTGCGAAAAACCGCTTACGCTTACGGCGCAGGAATCCCAAAAGCTTTGCGAAATTGCCGATATGGCGGGCGTAAAAACGGCGGTAAACTTTAACTACCGAAACAATGTTATGGTACACGAAATGCGCGAACGCGTAAAAAGCGGGATAATTGGCAAGGTGCTTGCCGCGCACGGTGAGTATTTGCAGGATTGGCTTCTTTTTAACACCGATTACGATTGGCGGATGGACCCTTCCGTTGGCGGAGAATCCCGCGCGGTGGCGGATATAGGTTCGCATTGTTTTGATACCGCGCAGTATGTGCTCGGAAAAAAAATAAAATCCGTTTACGCCAAACTAATTACGGTTCATCCCCACAGGTATAAAAACGTAAATAAGGAAGGAACATTCGGCGCGGCAATCATGGGCGGCGGAGAAAAATTTAGCGTATCGTCCGAGGACGCCGCTTACATCATGGCAGAATTTGAGGACAACACGCCGTGTCTGTTTAATATAAGCCAGGTGTGCGCGGGGAAAAAGAACGGACTTATGCTAAATACCAGCGGAAGTATTTCCTCCTTAGAGTGGCGGCAGGAAACGGCAGACCGCTTATATATTGGGCGCAGGGATAACGGCAATGACCAAATATACGCATCCGCGCAGTACCTTACGGATTACGCGAAAAAGTACGCAACTCTTCCAAGCGGGCACGCGGTAGGCTGGGCGGACGCTTTCAGAAACGGCATCGCCGCGTTTTATGAGGATGTAAGAACAGGCGTGCCAAGCGGGAAGGATAAATATTACGCCGATTTTTCGGATGGTTTGTACGTAATGAAAATTGTGGAGGCGTGCCTTAAAAGCAACCGTTTAAATAAATGGGTGGATGTTGAAGAATAAAGAAAATTTTGTTGGAGAAAGTAATTATGAGGAAATAGCTCTATATTATTTTCTCGTTGACAATATTTTCGTCTTGGTGTATATTGTCAATAGGTGATAAACCTTTAAAACAGAAATAGTGGCGAACCTCTGCCAATTTAAACGAGGAACCAAAATAGCGGTGAACCTCTGCCAATTTAAACGAGGAACCAAAATAGCGGCGAACCTCCGCCATGAGCGAGAAACGGAAATAATGGAGATTGACATAAGCAACGAAGCTGATGCCGCATATAGATCATTGCTCGTAAATCAGTTTAGAGCCTTAACGGGTATGGAAGATATCATAATTGGTAAGTCATATGGGATTTATAAATTATTTAACGACAGCAATGAATTAACCCCAAACAATGCCAAGGTGAAAGATAGATGCTGCGATTTCAAGTTGCTTGAAGAAAAAATGAAAGAATACGGTACATAAGTTGAGGTTGAAAGTTTTCAGTAAAAAACAAAAAAATGAGAATTATATCTGCATTTATTTATGAAAAAACTCTGATCTATTATAATTTTATGACCGACGAGGTCGTCCGGGCTTTGTGTTCGGTACAGGGCATAGAGAAATCTATGCCCTTTTATTATGAGGAGTTTATATATGTAAAAAATATCTCGCAGCTACAAATGAATTAATAAAGGGGCTGCCCGCTAAGCAAACCATCTAAGCTTAGCGGGTAGCCCCTTTTAATTTAATTTTCCCAGTTAATTATAATCCCCAGCAGCCCCTTATCCCAGCTAAGCAGCCGCTCGTAGGCTTCTTCAATTTGGCTTGGGTTTATGCGCCAATCTATCATAGGCTCAACGTCAAGTTTTCCGGACTGAATAAGCCTTATGAAGCACTCGGCGTCGTCTTTAAATGTCCAGTGCCTTGGGTAAGACATACCGCTTTGCGGTATTATTTCGGCGTGCGCGCCCAAAACGGAAACTCCTTTTTTGTGAACGTCGCGGTAAAAATTTACTTCGCTTACGCCTCTGGTGCTTCCCAAAAGGGAGAGCCTGCCCATTCGCGCTATCATTTCCAGCGCCTGGTTTATTGCCGCCGGAAAGCCTGTTCCCTCAATAACTACCGCCGGGCCTTTGCCACCGGTTATTTCATGCAGTTTTTCGGAAAAATCACCCTCGCGGTTGTTAAGCACAAAATCCGCGCCGTATTTTTTTGCCCGCTCCAAACGTTCGTTGTCGCGGTCAATTCCTATAAGCGGCAGCGCTCCGTTTATTGAGGCAAACCTAAGCGCAAGAAGCCCTATTATTCCAAGTCCCATTACCGCAACGCCCTCGCCAATTTCTATCGCGCATTTGCGCACGGCTTGAAGCGATACCTGCCCTAAGGCAACAAACGCCGCGTGGTCCATCGGAAAATCATCGGGCAGTTTTACAACCTTTTTTTGCACAACATTGCCCACTTCCCTGTGCCCAATATCAAGCGCAAAGGCGGCAATTTTATCTCCTTTTTTAAATTCGGTAACGCCCGCGCCCGTTTCGTTAACGTAACCCGCGCAGCAATAACCCGGCACGAAAGGAAATTCGTTATGCGCGTTATCCATATTTAAAATAAACGCGCGTTCGGTTCCGGGGCTAATCAGCGTTCTTACAACCTTCATTTGAATTTCGTCCGCTTTCGGCGCTTTAACATCCACCTGCGTTAATTTTACAATTCCTTTTTCAACAGCCAAAGCCGCTCTGCATTTCATGTTATTCCCTCTCTTCGTAAATTATTTATCCTTTTCTCCAAGGAGCAGCGCAACAATAATTATCGTTCCGCGCACTATAAGCTGCTGGCTTGACGTAAGACCGCCTATAATTAACCCGGCGTTTATCATACCAATAAGAAGCGAACCTACCAAAGCGCCGAAAATATTGCCTTTGCCGCCGTTCATACTTGTTCCGCCAAGAACAACCGCCGCAATTACGCTTGATTCTATGCCGTCGCCAACGGTATAGCGTGCGGAGGAAAGCCTTGCGGCATTTATAACGCCCGCGGTTGAAGCCAAAACCCCGCATAAAATCATACACATAATTTTTATCTTGTGGGTATTTATGCCGCTGTATTTCGCGGAGGTTTCGTTTCCGCCGGTTGCCAGCACCCTTGCGCCGAACTTGTGCTTATACAAAAGAAGATACCCGAAGGTTACTACCGCAACCGTCCATATAAAAATTGCCGGAACGCCCAAAACCGTGCCTTGGGCGAATATTTTTAAAAATGTTTCGTTTGAAATTTCCACGCCGTAATCCGAATCCATAATAAACATTGCCGTGCCGCGTATAATTGTTTGGGTTCCAACGGTTGCAAGCCACGGAGGCAGGTTCCCCCAGGTAACTAAAGCGCCGTTTGTCATGCCCAGAACAAGCCCCATGCCAAGCGCCATTGAAACCGCCTGAAATATTCCCCCGCCGGAGCGCAATATATAAGCGGCGATAAGCCCGGAAAGCGCAAGGTTCGCGCCTATGGATAAATCGTTCATGCCTGCCGAAAACGCGAATACAAGCCCAACCGAAAGCATGGAAATAACAGCGGTTTGCACAATTATGTTGTTCAGGTTTTGCAGCGTAAAAAACCCGCGTCCGCCGAGTGTAAACGAAAAAAACAGAAGCAGAATTACAAAAACGATGTATACGATATAATTCCGGTAACTCGCTTTAATCTTTGAAATAATATTGTTTTTCGAAACCGTGATATTTTTTGAAATCATACCGCCGTCACTCCTTTCCCGCCGATTTTTTGCGCATGATTCCGCCGCCGGTAACGGTGCCAAGCAGTGTTGCCATAACAATTACCGCTCCTCGCACTATTGTTTGTCGGCTAACGTCAAAACCTATAATAATAAGCCCGTTATCAACCATGCCGAGCAGAAGCGCCGCAACAAACGCCCCTATAACCCTTGCCTTGCCGCCCCGCATAAGCGTGCCGCCCAAAATTACGGAGGCAATAACGGTAAAGGTCATATCCGCGCCGAAGCTGTGCCTTGCCGCCTGCCCGCGCCCGGCGTACATCATACCCGCCGCCGCCGAAAACAAGCCGCTTAAAATCATAACCTGACACTTAACTTTTTTGGTGTTTATACCGGTATTAGAAGCGGCGTTTTCGTTTGCGCCGGTAGCGAGTATCTTTTTTCCGAGCTTGGTTTGGTTCATAATATAAAACGAAAGCGCAAAAACCAAACACGCCCAAATAAACAAAATCGGAACACCGCCTACCGACGCGGAACCGAACCATGTTGTAAAGCGCTTATCGTAAATAGGTATAGCCTGCATTTTGGAAAGCCACTGCGCACAGCCGAAAACCACGCCCTGAACGCCGAGTGTAACCAGAAAAGGAGGCAAAGCGCCGTAAGAAATTAAAACCCCGTTTATAAGCCCAACAAACGCTCCCGTTAAAAAGCCCGCCAAAATGCCAAGCGCCATGTTTTTGGTATATTGCATAACAAGCGCGGCTATAATTGAAGATAACGCGGCGGCGGCGCCTATGGATAAATCTATCATACCGCAGGATATAACCATTACCATAGCCGCAGCGGAAATACATGTAACGGTGGATTGAATCGCGATGTTACGTATGTTGTTTACCGCTAAAAATTTCCCGCCTATAATAAAATAGAACAAAATAACCACGGCAATAAATGAAATGTATACCACATAATCATGCAGGTTAAATTTTTTAAAGCTGGATGGCACGTTGTATCACCTCTTCCGATTCTATTTCGTAATGGCGGAATTCCCCGCAAAGCCTGCCGTTATTTAAAATAAGTATTCTGTCGGATATCGCAAGCATTTCGGAAATTTCGCTTGAAACAAAAATAACCGCGTTGCCGGAATTTGCGTAATCTCTTACAATATCCAAAATTTCGCCCTTGGCGCCTATGTCAATGCCCGCAGTGGGTTCGTCTAAAAGCAGTATTTTAGGTTTTGTTTCAAGCCATTTCGCCACTACTATTTTTTGCTGGTTACCGCCGGATAAGCGTTTTGCCGTTGTTTGCCGCCCCGGAGTTTTAATATTAAGCGCCTTTATGCAATCGTCGGCAATTTTTTTCGCCCATTTGCCGTCCACAAATATTTTTTTGCTTATTCTGCCTATAACGGGCAATATTACGTTTTGCAAAACCGAGTGTATAAGCACAAGCCCTTCCCTGCGGCGGTCCTCCGGAACAAGGGCAATTCCGTGTTCTATTGCCTGTTGGGCGCTTCGCGGCGCAATTTTTTCGCCGTTTAGGTAAATACTGCCCTCCAAAGCTTTGCGAATTCCAAAGAGCGTTTCTAAAATTTCCGTGCGCCCGCTGCCAAGCAGGCCTGCAATTCCTATTATTTCGCCTTTATTTAACGTGAAGGAAATGTCTTTAACCCTATCGCTTGCGGCAAGGCCGTCCACCCTCAATAGCTCCTGTTTTTCCCCGTCGTAGCGGTTTTCGTGCCACTGCATCTGCCCTTTTTCCTTTTTTCCCAGCACATGGCCAACAATATCGTCTATCGTCATATTTTCGGTGCGTCCGGTATGAACAATTCCGCCGTCCCTTAAAACGGTGATGGAATCCGCAACCTGGAGAATTTCGCCCATACGGTGGGAAATGTAAACTATTGAAACTTGCTGGGCTTTAAGCGTTTCGATAAGCCCAAACAATATATTTACCTCGTTTGCGGAAAGCGAAGCCGTTGGCTCGTCCATAACAAGAATTCGCGCGTTCATTGAAAGAGCTTTGGCTATTTCAACCATTTGGCAATAGCCCACGCCCAAATCGCTCATTAGGGTATCTGGGCTTATATCTATTTTGAATTTACTCAGCAGTTCCTGCGATTCGCGCCGCATTTTCGCCTTGTCAAGCAACGGTCCCTTTTTTATTTCGTTGTTTAAGAATATATTTTCCCATACCGTCATTGTGGGAATGTCGCTAAGTTCCTGAAATATCATTCTTATTCCAAGCTTCCCGGCGGCGGAATAGCCGTTAATTTCCACAGCGGAATCCTCCAGCTTAATTGTTCCGCTGTCCTTCGTGTAAATTCCGGTTAAAATTTTCATAAGCGTGCTTTTGCCCGCTCCGTTGCCGCCTACAATTGCGTGTACACTGCCTTTTTCCAGTGTAAATTCGGCGTCCTTTAAAACAGGTACGCCGAAAAAGGATTTATTTATTCCTGTCATTTGAAGCAATATTTCGCCCATATATTCACCTCCGGTTTTATCAAATCCTTATTAAAACCGGAGGGTTGCCCCTCCGGTTATTTAAATTAATTTCCGAGCAGGTTTTTATATTCTTCGGGCGCTCCCGTATGGAAAACAAGCTCATAGGCTTCAAGTAAATTTTCCCGGTTAACGCCAAAGGTTGGAACGGCTACATACTGACCGGGAAGCTCTTTGCCAAGCAGAGTATACGCCACGCAAACCGCTTCCGCAATGCCTTGGTCGTAAGGAAGCGCCGCGCCCGTGCCTTTAATCGGGCCGTCCTCTGCGATAATGCGCCCGCAGTTCTGCCCAAGGTCTACCGTTGTAATAATCAAATCGTTTCTGCCCGCCGAAATTGCCGAAGCCGCCGCGTATTCCGCCGGAATATCCCAAGGAGCGAACAGCGCGTCCAAATCCGGCTGTTTTACCAGCAACGCGTCGGTAAGCGTACCTGTTGAATCCACCTTTTCAAAACCTTCGGTTGCAACAACCTTAATGTTGGGGTATTTCGCTATTGTATCCTCAAACCCCTGCTGGCGGGAAACCTGCGAAGGTGTTCTGCGTTCCCAGTAAAGGAAGCCTATTTCGCCCTCTTCGCCCAATTTTTCAGCCATAATTTCAGCCGCGGCAACGCCGTTACCGTAGGAATCGCAGGTAACCATAGCCACAAAATTATCCTTTTTAGCGTCGGTATAATTGTTCGGAACATTTTCCATAAATACAATTTTAATTCCCGCCTGCGCTATTTTGTCAAACGTGTTTTCCACCATCGCCGGGTCGGTAATTGCGGAAACTATCGCGTCCGGTTTCATCGCCATCATCGTTTCCAAATCCGATACTTGTTTTTCCGGGGTGTTTTCCGAATCCGCCAATGCCACAACTTCTATTCCCAAAAACTCAAAAGCGTTACGCAGAGCGGATTCCTGAAGCGCCGCCCAGTCGTTGCCGGTATAGTGAAAATTGATGCCCACTTTGAAATTGCCCGCGCGAAGCGTTTCAACCTCGGCGCTTGTAAGGAACAAATCCAGCGGGGAAACTGTTGGGTTGCCGTCCAGCCCTATCAGCCCAACGCCTTGGGTTGCGGCGTATTCGCTCATGCCAAGGTCTTGCAGGGAAATTTTTTGGTCTGCGTTTTCGGATAAATTAATGTCTATTGAGTTATTCGCCGCTGGAGCTTCGGTTTGGGTGCTGTTCGCTTGCGGTGTTTGAGTTGCTGCCCCGCCTCCGCTTGGCGCGGTGCAGGATGCAAGCATAAAAAGTGCGAGAATAACGGAAATTCCTTTTGTAATTTTATTTTTCAGATTCAGCAATGTGAAAACCTCCTAAATGTTTTAAATTTTATTTTTGAAATAAATTTCAGCATGTGTAAATTTTCATTACCTAAAAACCGTATTTACTCAATAACAGCCTTGCCTCCGCCGCTCTTGCCGAAGGGTCTTTAATGCGTTCGGCCTCAACAGTGCAGTCAATTTCAGCCGGGTTTTGCTTTATGAGTTCAAGAACCCTTGCAACGTCAACCTCGCCCGTTCCAAGCGGCGCAAAATCCGTTCCTTTAAAATCCTTCAGGTGCAGGTACGAAATTCTTCCCAAAAATTCTTCCGTTAGCTGCGCGGCGTCTCCTCCGGCGGCTTGTATGTGCCCAAGATCCGGGCAAAACGATATGCCCGTAAGCGCAAGTACCTTGCGTATTTGCTCCGGCGTTTCAACAATGGTTCCCAAATGCGGGTGATAGCACGCGGTAAGCGAAAACCTTTGCGCAATTTCGTCCACCTTATCCAGCGTTTCGGCAAGAGCCATATAATCGCTGTCGCGAACGCCGTCGTGCCTAACCGCTCCGCCTCCCACCGTAATGTATTTTGAACCGGCTTTGGCGGCAAGCTCGCAGGTTTTTTCAATTTTGAAAAGCTCCTCGCCCGCTATTTCCTTATAAATGAAGTTTCCTCCGGTATAAACGGATAACAGTTTAAGGCCGTAGTTTTCAAGTTTTTGCTTAAAACTGCCCGCTTTAGAGTATTCAAGCAAATTACCCTCGAAAATTTCTATGTAATCAAAACCGGCGGCTTTTATATCCGTAAAAGCTTCGTCTGTAAGCCCTACGGTAACATAATGTAAATCTTTCACCGAGGTTACGCCTTTGCCCATGCCGGATGTTGCTCCCCAGGCGTTAGTCATATATCCAAGCGCCACTATTTATCTTCCTCCTCCGCTTCGGCGTTGTTTAAAATGTCGTACCCTATTCTGTTGTACAAATCCAACTGCGGCGGGGACGCAACGCCTATTGTTGTAAAATTTCCGCTGCTGCCTTTTCTTTTGCGTGTTCCGTGAAAAACTCCGGGCGGCGCGTATAATACGTCCCCCGCTTTTACAGGTATCCATTTGTCAAAAAGGTAAAATTCGCCCTCGCCCTCATGGCAGAAAACAAGTTCCTCGGACAGAGGGTGAACGTGAGGTTCAAATTCCATACCCGGTGTGTGAACCGCGCTTGTTATGCCAATTCCCTGCGACCCTTGGCGAGGGGTTAAAACCAGGCGAAGGTCAAGCTCCGTGGATTTTGTCCAGTTGTACCCTTCGTGGATATTAAATATACCTCCTTTTTGCCTGACTTCATCTTTACTGATGTTCAATAAAATCATCCTCTCTTTTGCGGCGATAATAATGTAAGTTAAATGAAAAACTTTTGACTATTGTGTAAATTTACTGTAAACTTTCATCAAGTATAACTTTCTTTATTTGATAAGTCAATAGATTTTTATTAGAATATTTGATAAAATAATGTAAGAAAAAATCTTCTAATCATTTACACGGAAAGGATGATGAAAATGTTCAGAGAAAAGGCGACCATTTACGATGTGGCGGAAAAGGCGGGGGTATCTATCGCGACGGTTTCGCGGGTACTTAACGGCAAGGATAAGGTATCGGAAAAGACGAAGAACAAGGTAACGCAGGCCGCAAACGAATTGGGCTTTCAGTTCAGGCAAAACGCGAACCCCTCCGGCATAAACAGCACCACCATTTTAATGTGCGTTTCAAACCTTACAAACCCGTTTAACGTTTCGGTTATAGAAGGTGCGCGTAAATCCGCGCTCCAGCACGGGTTTGACCTTATGATTCTGCAGCTCGGCACCCATTACAAAACGCTTGAGCAATACGAGGAGCTTACAAAAAAGCAGGATTACGCGGGAATAATTATGCTAAACCCCGTAAGGGATTCCTCGCTTGTGTTGGAGCTTGGTAAAAAACGCCCTGTTGTTATGTGTTCGGAATATATTTTGCACGACGACCTTTCGTTTGTTAGCGTGGACGATTATACGGCGACCAAAACCGTTATTAAATACCTGCTCTCCACCGGCAGGCAGAAAATAGGACTGCTGAACGGCGCACTTGATTATAAATTTTCGCAAAACAGGGAAAAAGGCTACCGTGACGCGCTCTCAGAGGCGGGAATTACGGTTAACGAAGCGTGGATTTCGCATATATACTCGTTCGATTTTTCTCTTGCGGGAACTTACGCAACGCATCTTTTAAGCCAAGCGGACAGGCCAAACGCCATTTTCGCAATCTCCGACGTTTTTGCCGCGGCGGCAATTAAGGCCGCAAAAAAGCTTGGGTTAAACGTACCGCAGGATGTTTCGGTGGTAGGGTTCGACAACATGGATATTTCGCTTGTTTGCGACCCGGCAATTACCACGGTGCGACAACCGTCGTTCCAAATAGGTTTTCAATCCTGCGAGCTTTTAATTGAAAAAATTAAAAGACCGGATGCCGAAACAAAACATCTGCTTTTAGATACCGAACTGATAATACGCGAATCCACGTTGGAAACCGGAATAACCGGTTTATAGGGATTCGGTTATAAGCTTATACAAAACCGGCTTAAAGGAAAATTCGTCCGTTATGCGCATAATTTGCGTCAGAGCCGCTTCCTTTTTGCCGCTTTTGGTGCGTTTTGCCCTTATCAGCACGTTTTTAGGCGTATGCCCGGCATCTATAAATTCCAAAACCTGCGTTTTGTATCCTAAGTATTCCAAAAGCTTTGCGCGAATCGCATCGGTTAAAAGAGCGCATGTTCGTTCTTTTATTATTCCGTATTCCGAAAACAAGTCCAATTTTTGCGGTTTCATTTGCCCGTTTAATTCATGCTGGCAGCACGGCACCGCCAAAATTAAATCCGCGTGCCATTTTACCGCGTTAAAAAGAGCGTAATCCGTTGCGGTATCGCACGCGTGCAGGCATATAACAATATTAAACGTATTTTCCTGTATCCACGCGGGTATAGGAGGTTCGCTAAGGCCGCCTATATCCCCGGCCATAAACGTAATATTGCTATAGCCGTATTTTTTGGCGGCGTTTGCGCATTTTTCCACCGTTTCTTCCTGCAAGTCCATACCGCAAATTGTAACGTCCGTTTTTCTTATTTGCGTGAAATAGTGATAAATCAGAAAAGTCAGGTAGGATTTTCCGCATCCGAAATCAATTATGTTTATCTTTGTGCCGTCCGGAATTTTGCCCGGCTTTGTCTCGTCCGCGATAAATTCAAGGAACCGGTTTATTTGGCGGAACTTATCGCTCATAGCGGCGCAAACTTTACCTTCCTTCGTGAAAATACCCATGTCGGCAAGTACCGGTATAACGTCCCCTTCGTTTATTATGTAGTTTTTTTGCCGGTTAAAATTCGTGTCCGCCGCACTTTGCGAAGAAGCCAAGCCGCTTAATTCCGCCGCCTTTTGCGAAAAAGCCGAACCGCTTAACCCCGATACCTTTTGCGAAGAAGCAATTTTCGTTTTCCGTGTAAGTATTTTCCCATTCTTGCTAATCTTCGCGCTGTACTCGTAAGTGCTGTCCCACGCGGTGTAATTTTCAAAACATTCGCCGAAAAGCCGCGCTAAAAAATCCCTCATTTCCTTCATTTTAAGGTTCTTGTGGAAAACCTTCGTTTCGGAAAACATACTTGCCTGAAATATATCGCCGCGCCTTTCAATTTTTACGCGAGAATAAAAACGCCCTTCAAAAGAGGCGTTCTTTTTGGGCGCTGACAGCACAATTTTATTAATTTCTTCATTAAAGTAATTATCCAAGTTACTCATCCTTTATTTAAATTCTTGCGGCTCCGCTTTCCCGCGCGGCTTTTTTTACCGCCTCGGATACCGCGTCTCTTACTCGCTTATCAAACGCCGCGGGGATAATATAATCACTGCCAAGTTCATTATCCCCTATCAGCCCGGCAAGAGCGTATGCCGCCGCCATTTGCATTTCGCTGTTAATATCCCTTGCGCGAATATCCAAAGCCGCGCGGAATATTCCCGGAAACGCGAGAACGTTATTTATTTGGTTCGGAAAATCGCTTCGCCCGGTACCTATCACCGCCGCACCCGCTTCTTTCGCTTCATTCGGCATTATTTCCGGAACCGGGTTTGCCATAGGAAACAGCACCGCTGCGGGCGCCATTTTTCTTACCATATCCCTGGTTACAATATTCGGTGCGGATACTCCTATAAAAACGTCCGCGCCCGCAAGTATATCGCCCAGGCACCCTTTTTTCAAATTTTTATTTGTAATTTCCGCAATTTCAAGCTTTATTTCGTTCAAGCCTTCCCTGCCCTTAAATATAGCGCCGTTTCTGTCGCACATAATAATATTTTCCGCGCCCGCGAAATTTAAAATTTTCGCAATTGAAACGCCCGCCGCTCCCGCTCCGTTTATAACAACGGAAATTTCATTCATTTTCTTGCCAACAACCTTTAATGCGTTAACTAACGCCGCCAATGTTACAACGGCTGTTCCGTGCTGGTCGTCGTGAAAAACAGGGATATCGCAGGCTTGTTTTAACCGGCGTTCAATTTCAAAACAGCGCGGCGCGGAAATATCCTCTAAATTTATCCCGCCGAAGCTGCCCGCAAGCAATGCCACCGTGCGCACAATTTCATCCGTATCTTGGGTACGTATACAGAGCGGAAAAGCGTTAACGCCGCCAAATTCCTTAAAAAGCAAGCATTTGCCCTCCATAACCGGCATTGCCGCCTCCGGGCCTATATCGCCAAGCCCCAATACCGCGCTTCCGTCGGTAACAACCGCAACGGTGTTGCCCCTTCCGGTAAGCTCGTAGCTTAAATCGCTGTTTTTTTGTATTTCAAGGCACGGCGCGGCAACACCCGGCGTATACGCAACCGAAAGAGCTTCTTTACTATCCGCCGGAACCTTTGATATAACCTCAAGCTTGCCTCCCCATATTTTATGCATTTCAAGTGACGTTTCCATGTAATCCAACTAAAAAGCCTCCAAATTCGGCGCAGCTATGCCAAGCCAAGCCAAGTCAAGCTAAGTCATGCCAAGCTAAGCAATGCAGTTTCGCATACGCCAGATATTTATGTTTATTTTATCCGCTTTGCGGCGAAAAATTCAAAGCAATCCGAAGTTCTGCTGTACGAAGCTCCAACGTCCGAAGTTCTACCGCCCGAAGTTCCAACGTCCGAAGTTCTACCGCCCGTATTTTTGCGGCCCTCCGGTATAGGTTTTCTTAAAAATACTTTTTATATCCTCTTCAAACTTTCGCTCCAACCCAAACGCAAAATCCTTATAAGCTTTAAAATCGGGAAGGCATGTTTCATAATTATTCAAACAATACCTTATTTTTTCCGCAATACGAGGCAGGTTTTCCTCTGTCGCATCTATTTTGTATTCGTCCGGAATGGGAACATCCTCGTAATATTTTGACGCGCCAAACCGGCCGGTAATTACGCACATGTCGTTAACGGCAGCTTCGCGGGGAATGTACTCCCTGCCGGGGAACGGCCCGAAATCTATATGAAGTTTGCTCATTTTATATACATCCGATAGTTTTTCCGGCGTCATATTCTCAAGCGAAACGAACGCGATATCCTCATATCCGTTTTCCATACAGTATTTCAAAACCTTATTTGTAAATTCGAGCCCTTTCTTGGGGTTAAAGGTAACGTAGTTTTTCTTCGGAAAGCGGCGGTTACTAAGCGCACCGTCTATAAAAACCCGGTTTACGTAGGATTCAAGCATCGAAATTTTATTATTTGGAATATCGAAAAATTCAAGATTCTTTTTTGCGTAAAAGCAATCCGTAAAATGAAAAACATCCTCCGGGGAATTGATATTAAAAACCGGCAAATTTGACCTTTTTTTCAAATACAAAAATACAGAAGCGTAATAATAATACACACTTAACCACCATATTGCTTTTCTTGTGTTCTTTAAAGCCGCTATCCGCGCTGTTGCGGTTTCGGGGCATATTACAATGTTTTCGGGCGCATCTACTATGTAATCAATTACCGGGTTACCGTATTTAACATAGTTAGGGTGAGTTTGCGGGCCTTCCATGTCAAAAGGGTAGTAGTAGATAAACGCTTTGAAGTTATATCTGCGCAATTTATAGCAAAGCTGATGCAGGCAGTTCGGCCCGCCTGTAGCTACCTTTTCGGGAGTTAAAATGTAAATTACCGTGTTCTCGTATACGTCCATTTTCGCGTTTCCCCTCCGAAGAAATTTAATACATTTTCAGGTACTTTTCAATTTCCCAATCATGAACCAAATCGGAATATTCTTTCCACTCTATTTGCTTTGCCCTAACAAAATTCTTCAGAATATGCTCCCCCAAAGCTTCCTTAATGAGTTCGTCGTCCAAAAGCTCTCCTACCGCCTCGTCCAAGTCCTTCGGCAGTTTTTCTATTCCCCGTGCGGTAATTTCAGCGTTTGTCATATCGAAAATATTTAAATCCATCGCCTTGGGCGGTTCTATTTTGTTTTTTATTCCCCATAGACCGGCCTTTAGCATTACCGCAAGCGCCAAATATGGGTTGCAGGAAGGGTCCGGGCTTCGCAGTTCAATTCTTGTGCTGCTGCCGCGAGATACAGGCACGCGGATTAACGGGCTTCGGTTACCCATAGACCATACGATGTAAACCGGTGCTTCGTACCCGGAAACTAACCGCTTATAGGAATTAACAAGAGGGTTGGTAATTGCGCTTATTGCCTTTGCGTGCGAGAGTATCCCCCCAATAAAATATTCCGCCTCTTTGGACAAACCCGAATGCGACGTTTCGCTGAAGAAAATATTCCTATCCCCGGAGAACAAGCTCATATTGCAGTGCATACCCGAACCGGCGTAGTTATTTAAAGGTTTGGGCATAAACGTGGCGTGGAGGTTGTTCTTTTTCGCCATAACCTTTACCACAAGTTTGTAGGTAATAATATTATCCGCGGCGCTTAGGGCGTCGGAATACTTAAAATCTATTTCATGCTGACCGGGCGCGGTTTCATGGTGCGCCGCCTCGATATGAAAACCCATGTCCGACAGGGTTTTTACAATATCTATCCGCGCCGCTTCCCCGTTATCCACCGGAGCCAAATCGAAATAAGAGGCTTCGTCGTGCGTTAAAGTTGTTGGCCTGCCGTTTTCGTCGCGCTGAAACAAGAAAAACTCGCACTCCGGGCCAACGTAAAATTCGTACCCCATTTCCTTTGCCTCTTGCGCAGCTTTGCGCAGAATGTAGCGCGGGTCCCCCTCGAAGGGTTTGCCATTAGGGCGGTATATATCGCATATCATCCGCGCAATTTTGTAATTGTCAAACCATGGCATAACGGTAAACGTGGAATAATCCGGCCGAAGATACATGTCCGATTCTTCTATTCTAACGAACCCCTCTATTGAAGAGCCGTCAAACATCATTTGGCCGTCCAGCGCTTTTTCAAGCTCCGCGGCTGTTATCGCCACATTTTTCATTATGCCGAAGATATCCACAAATTGCAGGCGGATAAATTCTATGCCGTTTTCGTTTGCCAAACGGAAGATATCCTCCTTTGTATATGTTTTTTTGCATGGCATTGTATTCATAATATTTCGGTTCCTTTCTTTTTTTTATATTGTACTAAACAAGTTAAAACAAAACAAGCACGGAAATTGCGCGGGATGCGGATAGGCGCACGTTGCAGGATAAGCGCTTCGCGAGTATAATGTAGTTGCGTTAACTGCGGGGAGATGAAACTAAATGAAATACAAACCTATAAAAATGAAAACATGCCCGTTTTGCAACAAAACAGTCACGGCTTATTTATCAAACAATATTTGCTCAAGCTGCGGGAGGGATATTTCAAACCGCTGCTTAAACGAAAACTGCGGCGAAAAACTTGACTCTGCCGCAAGATACTGCAAAACCTGCGGGGGAAAAAGTTTTTACTTTTCGCTTGGCTTGCTGAAGCCTTGGCAGCTTGAGGAGCAGGAATAATAGTTGCTTATGCGCGTTTTTGATTAATTGAAAATTTATGGCGAAGGACGCGGAAGAACAAAAAAGAGCTTCCATAATTAGAAAGCTCTTTTTTGTTATTTTAACTTAAAATTAAACTTACTCCTGCGTGTACGCCATAAGCGCTATATGGCGAGCGCGTTTTATCGCTTCGGTAACCGCTCTTTGATGCTTTGCGCAGCAACCCGTCATACGCCTGGGCAAAATCTTCCCGCGTTCGGAAGAAACATTGCGGCGCAGCTTTGCGACATCTTTATAATCTATAAAATTTACTTTGTCGGCGCAAAAGGAACAAACCTTTTTCTTTCTGCGCCCGCGTCTTTTTTGTATCATTGTATTTACCTCTTTCCATAATAATATGAATCAGTTTGCAAAATTAATAAAACATTTGCTTAAAACGGAAGCTCTTCGTCGTCTAAACTTTCGTCGATTGCGGAAAAACCTTCGTGAGCCGCCGCAGCGTTATAAGAAGGCTGTTTACCGGGCGCGTTTCGCTCCTGGCTTGCCGCCATTTCGGTATAATAGTCGTCGGATTCGTAGGAGGATGGTTTTCCGCCATCGGAAGCATCCTTCCTTTCAACAAATTCAACCTCTTCCGCTATAACGTCCGTAACATACTTTCTCTGTCCGGTTTGATCTTCGTAAGAGTGAGTGTTTATTCGCCCAATTATACCGATTTTTTTACCCTTTTTGAAATATTTATCCACAAATTCGCCGGTTTTGCCAAAAGCCACACAGCTAATAAAATCCGCGTCAGGTTCGCCCTCACGTTTAAAACGCTTGCTTACGGCAACCGAAAAGCGGCAAATTGCAAGCGGTTCCGCGCTTTGGGAATATCTCGTTTCAGGGTCCCTTGTTAAGTTACCGATTAAAACTACCTTATTCATATCCCAATACCTCCAAACGAGCGGCTTAATAATCCGCTCTAATTATCAAATACCGGAGTACATTTTCCGCTATACGCAAACGGGACTCAATTTCAACGGGAACTTCAGCTTCCGCCAAAAATGTAATAAAGCAATAGATGCCTTCGTTGATTTTTTGAATTTCATAAGCAAGCCTGCGCTTGCCCCATTCGTCTACCTTATCAACCGAAGCCCCAAAACGGGTAAGAAGCGCCTGAACCTTTTCAAGTTCCTCCTTATACGCTTCGTCATCCAAAGGCTTAAAAACCAACGCCAATTCGTATTTTCTCACATTTACACCTCCTTATGGTCATGGCTTCGCGTTTACGCGAAACAAGGATATACCCGCGCTTTGTTTTACCCGGCGGGCGTTATTAAATTTACAAGAACAAATGTTAACACATGAATTTACAAATTGCAACGAAATTTTTTTATTTATTCATTGCGTTGTTCATTGCCAAAATTATATCATAATTCTGCTTCTAACCGAAAAATAAAACAATTTTTGCAAAATTACCAAAATATTTTTTTCCCTCTTGCAAAAATATCATATCGGTTTATAATACATTCATCCGTAAAGATGCTCTTTGTATACATAGCCTGTTTCTTCAGGCACAGAGGTTTGTACACTATGAACAACAAAGGTTTTACGCTGGCGGAGGTTGCCGCGGCGGTTTTTATTTTTTCGCTTGCCGCGTTATTTGCCGCAAACATCACAATGTTTAGCGCCAATCATTTCATCTATCTAACGCGGAGTTTTGAACAAAGGGAGCAAGCTTGGACTGCTCTTGATTTTACCGTTAACCAAATTAAACTCTGCAACGAATACAGGTTGCGCTACTATAACGAAAGCGAAAGCAGTACCATAAGGCAAATAGATTTATACACCACCCTCTACTCTTCGCAGGACGAACAGCATTACATTTTAAGGTATGACAATTCAAAGGATATGCTGAGTTTCGGCGGTGCGCAGGGGTTTTCGCCCGGCGGTGTAAACGAGCTGTCGGTTGGAATAACGGATATGACAGTTAAAGTGAACGACGATAAATCATTAATGCATATAACACTTATCGCGGAGGATAGCGGCAAAAGCATTTCGCTTAGTTCGTGTGTGGGAATAAAATATAAGAAAACACGGTAGAACAACCGGAGGAAAGGTTGTTTTGCGGGTGCGGAATTTTTTCCTCTAAACAAGCGAAGCCGCGCTAAATCTCCTGCATTCCAAGGAGGGAATTTTTTGTTAACCGAAAAGCTTACCATGCTTACCGATTTTTATCAGCTTACAATGATGCAGGGCTATTACAAAAGTAACCGGGCTGATAAAACGGCGGTTTTTGATTTGTTTTACAGGGCGAACCCCAGCGGCAGCGGGTACGCCGTTTTTGCGGGCCTTGAACAGGCAATACGTTATATTGAAAATTTGCGTTTCACCAATTCTGACTTGGAATATTTGCGTTCGCTCAATATTTTCGACAGTTCCTTTCTTGAGGCGCTTAGCGGTTTGTCCTTTACCGGAGAAATTTACGCCTTACCGGAAGGTTCTGTTATGTTCGCCGCCGAACCTATCGTTCGGGTAAAGGCACGCCTTATTGAAGCTCAGCTTATTGAAACGGCGCTTTTAACCATTTTAAACCACCAAAGCCTTATAGCCACAAAAGCGGCGCGGGTATGCTACGCCGCAGAGGGGGACCCTGTTTTGGAATTTGGCCTTCGCCGCGCGCAGGGGCCGGATGCCGGTGTTTACGGCGCAAGAGCCGCCGTAATAGGAGGGTGCGCCGCAACAAGCAATGTTTTGGCGGGGCAAATGTTTGATATCGCGGTTAAGGGAACCCACGGGCACAGTTGGGTTATGACATTTGGCGACGAGTACGAGGCGTTTAAAACCTACGCGGATTGTTTCGGGGATTCGTTAACTCTTTTAGTTGATACGTACAACACCGTAAAATCGGGCGTACCAAACGCAATAAGAGTTTTTCAGGAAAAAAGAGCGGCAGGCTCACTCCCCGCAAATTACGGCATACGGCTCGACTCCGGGGACTTGGCGTATCTTTCCAAAAAAGCACGCAAAATGCTTGACGACGCTGGTTTTCCGGACGCAAAAATTACCGCGTCCAGCGATCTGGACGAATTTCTTATTTCACAGCTAAAACTGCAAGGCGCGAAAATAAATGTTTGGGGCGTTGGCACCAACCTTATAACCTCCGGGGATTGCCCGTCTTTCGGCGGAGTATATAAGCTCTCGGCAATAGAGGGCGAGGGCGGCGTGCTTGTGCCCAAGCTCAAAATATCGGAAAACCCGGCAAAGGTTACAATTCCCGGCGTTAAAAAGTTGCTGCGCTTTTACGATAAGGCGTCCGGTAAAATAAAAGCGGATTTAATTGCTCTTGCGGACGAAAACTTCCCGGAGAATGAAGACCTTACCATATTCGACCCTAACGCCACATGGCGAAGAATGACACTAAAAGCCGGTGAATACACGGTAAGAGAAATGTTAGAGCCGGTTTTTGCAGGCGGCAAACGCGTACACAAACCCAAAACCGTAGCACAGCTTCGCGAATATTGCCAAACGGAAAAAAATTCACTGTGGGATGAATACCGCCGCTTGGTTAACCCGCACGTTCTGCCTGTGGATCTTTCGTTAAAGCTATTTAATTTAAAGGAAAAAATGATGAACGAATAATTGGATTTTTGCGGCACCTTAAAACGGGAGATGTAGTAAATGGCAGTAAAAGGCTTTTGTGCGGGGATATGCAATGACGGTTTAGTTTTGGCGGTTGTAAAATCCGGCAAAATTTCCGCCCAAAAATACTTGCCGTCGGAAATTATTTCAGACGGCGTTTTAACGTCCGAAAATTTTGAATCTCTTGCTTCGGAAATAAATTTATTCCTTTCGCAGAATAAAAGTAAACCGAAATACGTGAAGGTTTTCATTAAATCTTCGCGCATGATATTCCGCTTGCGCAACCTTCCGTATATGAACAAACGCGATTTAGAAGAGTTAAAGCGTCAAAACACGGGCGATATTTTTCCCTCTGTTGCTTACAACTGCGGCATTTACGAAAGGACGGTTATTTCGGACTCGCAGCAGCTTACAACCTTCGCCGCAGCCGTGCCGAAAGAAATTGCCGAAGGTTACATAAACCTGTTTGCCGCCGTAAATGTAAAAATATCAAAGTTTGGCGTGTTTCAGGATTTGGTTATGCAGGATTTTAAAAAATGCGAAAATATGGCGGTTGTTATAGAAAACTGCCGTAAATCGTTTATTATGTTTTTTGAAAATTCCCACATAAAAGCCGTTCGCGATTTAGCCTACAGGGAAAATTCGTTTGCTTCTGATTTTGAAAACGTTTTGGCGATGTATTTTCCGGATACGAGTTATAAAGTGTGCTTTATAGGAGAGCGGTACGCGCCTTTTGCGGCAAGTTTTGAAGGGAGGGCGCAGGTTTTTGGCGGAGATGAATTTATTGATAAAGCCTTTTTGCTCCTATGCGGCAAAAAAGGGCTGAACATCTTGCCGAAAGCAAACAAAAATGCACTAAAACGAAATTACGCGATAAAGGTAAGCGCAGCCGCCATGGCTGTTATTTTTTTTCTTTCAGTTCTTTCAGTATGGCACATGTCACACATACAAAATGTCGAAAGTATCCTCATTTTGGAACTTATTGCCGAACAAAAACTCGAAAAATATATAGAGTCGCAGCAGGCGGCGGAAGACCTCGCGCGAATGCGGGATGTATCAAGTGAAATATTACAAACGCACAAACCTGTTGTGGTGTATGATACCTTGCTTGATGTGTTTTCGTGCCTGCCGCCGGGCATTCGCTTAGTTTCAATAAACCTTGATCCCGCAAGGAGTGCTATTGCCCTAAGCGGAGTATCCGAAACGGATTCAGATATTCTATCTCTTACCGCAAAGCTTTCCGAAAATTTCTCCGGCGTAAACCTAACCCGGCTGCGAAATGAAAACTCCTTTTACAGCTTTGGGGTATCCTTCGTTTTTAGGAGTGAAAGTCTTTTATGAAATTTTTTACCGCACCGAAATTTAAAATTCCGTTTAACAACGTACTTGTTTATATATGCGCTTGCGTCATAACCCTTGGCTGTTTGGGAATTTTTTACCGCCTGTGTTTTTCCGGCATGGTAACCGAGTTATCCGCTTTGCAAAGCAGAAAAGCCGAACTGGAAAGCGATTTGGCAGCTAAGGAGAGCAACTTGGCCGCGCTTAACGAAAATATGCGTTTTACCGAAACGTACGGCGAAACCGCATTGCCAAGGTTTATTACGCCCGCAGACGAAAACGAAGCGCTTGTTTCATTAAGCCTGCTTATAAAAAACTGTGATTTGACGGAATCGGAATTTAACATAATGCCCCGCGAATATTTATCGGACGGGTTATACCTTCGCCCCGTAAGGCTAAGCGTTGCCGGAAGTTACAACGCGTGCATGGAGTTTTTGCGCCAAATTCAGCGCGGCGATTATTATTTTATGCCCGGCTCTGTTGAGATGAATTCGCCAACCGAGGAGGTTGTTAACTTAGGCGCGGGGATGTATATAATTGTTTTTGACGAAACGGCGCTTTTGCAGGATGGCGCGGAAGAATTCGCTTCGCCGAATGATTCTTCAATTGAGCAGTACGGCGCGGAGGTTTCTTCCTCAAATGATTCTTCAATTGAGCAGTACGGCGCGGAGAATTCTACCTCAAACGCGGCAAACGGAGAAAGGACGGGTGAAAATGAGAGGAATCCGTTTTTATTCGGGCAATAAGGCAGGTTTTACACTTACGGAATGCGTTATGGCAATTGTTATTTTATCCATCATCGCGGTACCGGTAATTCAAGCCTTTACGCTAAGCGCCCGCGCCGACGCCTATACTCATGATATTTATTTATCCGGCATGTTAATAGAAGGGATTGCGGCGCAGTGCCGGTTTATAACCTCAGATAAGCTATCGGAGTTTTCCGCAGAGGGAGTGAACAACATTTGGGAAATCCTGAGCAATATTTCCGAAAACGACACCGATTATTACTGTGCTCTTTTTATAAAAGACGGCATAAGCGGCGAAACCTACACATTTACAAACGACATAATTCCGTTTGCGTACGCAACCGAACCGGAGTTTGAGTATTTGCAGTCAAACCCCAACCTTGGGGATCCCCCGGAAAACTATTACGATTTAGTTCTGAACGAATACGTACCCTATGTTTATATAGAGCCTGAAATTACGGAAAGTTACCGCATTTGCGTAAGGGTAAAATCAGAAGAAACGATTGAAATAATAAACGAATCGCCGGCAAATGTTTACGCGGACATTTACGGAAGTTGCGAAGTATCGTACAAGGGCGGCCAAACATTTGTGAAAACGCGCAAAGGCGGCACTTTAGGGAAGCTTTACATAAATGCGCAGGTTTTCGCAAAAAATGAAATTTTGCTTCATTCAATAGCGCTTTGCGTTTAGAAGGGGGGAAAACAAGAATGGTTTTTAGAAACGAACGAGGCGCGGCGTATATTTTAACCGTTGTTGTAATGGTAACGCTGTTTTCGTTAACATCAATTTTACTGTATCTTACGGATAACGAGCTGATATCGGCGCGAAGTTACGCGGGCAGCATAGGAGCGTACGAGGCGGCGGTATCCGGCATTCATGCTCTTGTAAGTGAAATGCAAAATGCCGTTAGCGAAAACGCGGGGGAAATAACGGACGCGGTTTTAAACGAAATTAATTCCTATCCGTTGTATGAAATAGCATTTTATAACGAAACGGCGGGGGAACCGTACGGCGGCGAGTTCCGCTTAAAAACTCCGCCCGGCGAAACGGCGGCAGACTCCGAATACTGCGTGTACCACCGCTTCTTTGCGAAATACGCGGCGGAAATACTAAAGAGCTATGTGGGTTTGGAGTATTCGTATAAAATAAGCGCGGGGGAAAAATCAATTTACGGCTACGGCATAAAAGCCAAAATAAGCCGGGATATAAAAGGGAACTTTGTTATAGATTCGAGCGCGGTAAACGAAAGTACGGGTATTACCGCCTTTGCCTCGGCAACGATAGGGTTTTCCGGCTGCGAAAAGGAGGTATTTACCGAAGAATATATGCTGGATTCCTCCATCCTTTCCCAAACGGAAAACATGAGTATAAGCGAAAAAAGAGAGTTCTTGGATTCGGCGGGGATAATAGATTTTAACGAGGTAAAAACCGCGCTTACGGGAATACGCATAGGCGTAATTTCGGTTGACGAATGCCTGCCCGAAATTATGATTTTACGAAAAGCCTTATAAAAAACGCGGCCCAACTACTGAGCCGCGTTCCATGCTTCCATTATTGCGTTTTGATGGTCTGCCTCGTGGCTTCGGTTGCCGTTATTGGTAACGCTGCCTCTAAAGTGAATGCAAACCTGCCCGTCCATTCCGTTTTCGTTATTTATTCCCCCGCCGTGCGGCACTCCGTTTATTGAAGCCGCCAAAGTGCGCCCGTTAACCGTAACCCAAATTGGCCTTGGCGACCAATCCCAGCTTCCGCCGTATGTAGTAAGCATTGTTTGCGTATCGCGTTCGGTAATTGTTTCAACGTCCGCGTGCACTCCGTTTGAAAAACTGCGCACATAATACTGCATCCCGGTTCGCACATCGGTAACAAGAGCGTTGGCGCCAACCGTAATAATATCCTTTGCCGCCCACCAATCCAAAAGTTCTACCGTTGTAAGCTGTGATGCTCCGTTAAATTCCGTTACTATCTCTCTTGGTATTTCCTGAACAATAACGCGTTCCGCCTGCGGAGGGGGCGATGTTATTCGCTGGCTTTGCCCAATTTCCCCTAAGAACTCGTTAAATATGTACCCGAATGTGCCGTTTGCAAAAACCGCAGACCATTCGCCCTGTTTTTCCAACTCCGTAACCCTTGTCCCAAGCGGTAAAACTTCCATAATACCAGCCTCAAGCGAAGGAGCCGTTCTAAAATTTACGTTGCTTAAGCTTTCTTTATTAGGCGTTCTTTCTGAAAGCAAAGCCTCCGCAGCTTCCTTACTGCCCAAAAATTCGTTTGCCACAAAACCCTCGGAACCGTTAACCGTAACCGCAGACCATTCACCGCGCCGCTCCGTTTCCGCAACCATGGTTCCAATATCGAGAGTTGTCATAATATCGGCGGTAAGTGAGGGTGCGGTTCGAAAATTAACTCTGTCCACGGTAAACATTTCCGTAGCTGATATATTTCTGGGAACAAATATGATAAAAAGGAAAATTACTACAGATATTAACAATTTATTACGACTAAAATAATTAATTCTCACGTATTTATCAGCCCCTTGCTCTTTAGTTAACAATATGTTAATATTTTCGTAATATTTTGTCAAGTTTTTTTGTCGTAAAAAAATAAATCAAAATTTAGCAAAATTGTTTACAAACCATTTGACACTTTCTACCTAAATGAGTAATATTAGTTTTAGCCGGACATAATTTTTTTATTTGGTTATGTTTGCGCATAATATCAGGCTGTCCGCGCGGGAAATCGCCGCGCTGTCAGTCTTGCACCTTAAGGAGGTAAAAAGTATGAAGAAAAAAGTTTCAAAAGTTCTCGCGGTAGTTTTGGCGGCATTAATTTTGTTCGTCACAGGCTGCAATAGCCAGCCGTCATCGTCGGGAACAACTTCGGGCGGCGCTGACGCAGGCGCGGCTTCAGGCGCAGATACTGCAAGCGCCGCGAAGAAAAAGGTGGGCGTATCCATGCCTACAAAAAGCTTGCAACGCTGGAATCAGGACGGCGAAAACATGAAAAGTTCGCTTGAGGCCGCAGGCTACGAAGTGGATTTACAGTACGGCGGGGAGAATGAGATTCCGTTACAGGTTTCTCAAATTGAAAACATGATTTCTTCCGGTTGCGAAGTGCTTGTTATCGCCGCTATTGACGGCGAATCGCTTACCGAAGTTTTGGCGAACGCAAAAGCCAATAACATTCCGGTTATCGCGTACGACCGCTTAATTATGAACACCGACGCGGTTACTTATTACGCAACTTTCGACAACTGGAAGGTTGGAACCATGCAAGGCGAGTACCTTAAAAGAGTTCTTGATTTAGACAACGCCGCAGGGCCGTTTAACATTGAATTCTTTACGGGAGACCCCGGAGACAACAACATCAACTTCTTCTTTGACGGCGCAATGAGCGTTCTTCAGCCTTATTTGGACAGCGGCAAGCTTGTTTGCCCGTCCGGTCAAACTGAAAAACTTACGGTTGCAACCGAAGGATGGAGTTCGGAACGTTCCCAGAGCCGTATGGAAAACTTAATTTCGTCCAACGGCTACAGCCCAAGCGGCACGAAGCTTGACGCCGTTATGTGCTCTAACGATTCAACTGCGCAGGGCGTAACCACCGCTCTTACCAACGCAGGTTATACCAAGGACAACTTCCCATACATCACAGGGCAGGACTGCGATATTGTTTCCGTTAAGAACATGATTGCGGGAACTCAGTCCATGTCTGTATTTAAGGACACAAGAACACTTGCGAACAAAGTTGTTGAAATGGTAGACGCTATCTTAAAAGGAAGCGAGCCTCCTGTTAACGACAACGAAACTTACGACAACGGAACCGGAATTATTCCTTCGTACCTTTGCGACCCGGTTGAAGGTTCTGCGGCTAACTACAGAGAACTTTTGATTGACACAGGATACTACAAGGAAGAGGACGTTATAGGATAATAAGTATTGTTTACACGTTTCGCCGCTTGTGAGATAATATACCATAAGCGGCGATTATATATGAGGAAGGGGGTCCGGATGATAATATGGAACGACTCAAAAGCGAACCTTTGCTTCGAATGAAATCGATAACCAAGGAATTCCCCGGAGTTAAGGCACTCGACAATGTAAATTTCGACGTTTTGCCCGGCGAAATACACGCCCTTGTTGGCGAAAACGGCGCCGGTAAATCCACACTTATGAATGTTTTAAGCGGTACATACGCATATGGCAGCTACGCGGGAGAAATAATATATAGCGGAGCGCAGTGCGAATTTTCCGGAATAAAGGACAGCGAAGAAAAAGGAATAGTAATAATCCATCAGGAATTGGCTCTTGTGCCGTATATGACAATCGGCGAAAACATGTTTTTGGGAAACGAACGCGGAAGCGCGCTTCATATGGATTGGGACGAAACATACAATAAAGCGGCTGAATACTTAAAAATAGTGGGGCTTAACGAATCGCCTCACACTTTAATAAAGGATATTGGTATTGGAAAACAGCAGCTTGTGGAAATAGCCAAAGCTTTGGCGAAAAATGTTAAGCTGTTAATTCTTGACGAACCCACAGCGTCGTTAAACGAGGACGATTCGCAGAACCTGCTTAAGCTTCTGCTGAAATTTAAGGCCGAAGGGATGACAAGTATTTTAATATCCCATAAGCTTAACGAGGTTGAACAGGTTGCCGACGCAATAACCATTCTTCGCGACGGCGCTACAATAGAAACGCTTGTTAAAGGCAGCGACGAAATTAACGAAGCTCGTATAATAAACGGTATGGTAGGCAGGGAATTAACCGACCGTTTTCCTAAACGCGAACCAAATATCGGCGATATTACGCTTGAGGTTAAAAACTGGACTGTGTTTCACCCCCTGTACAAAGGGCGCAAGGTGTGCGACAATATAAGCATAAACGTGCGCAAGGGCGAAGTTGTTGGTATAAGCGGCCTGATGGGCGCGGGGCGCACGGAACTTGCGCAAAGTATTTTCGGCAAAAGCTACGGCACGGAAATTACAGGCGAACTTCGTATAAACGGCAAAACCGCTAACTTTAAAAACGCGCGTGAAGCGATAGAAAACAAGGTGGCATACGTTACCGAGGACCGCAAGGGCGACGGGCTTGTGCTTATGAAAGCTATTCGCGAGAATATATCGCTTGCGAACATGAAAAGAACAAGCAAAAGCGGCGTAATTGATAAGGATAAGGAAATAGACCTTACCGAAAAGTACGCGGTGCAGCTTGGCGTAAAATATTCAAGTATTGAGCAAGAAACGGGAAACCTTTCCGGCGGGAACCAGCAAAAGGTACTTCTCGCAAAATGGATGTTTGCCGAACCGGATATTTTAATACTCGACGAACCTACCCGCGGAATAGACGTGGGTGCAAAACACGAGATATACGGGATAATTAACAGCCTTGTGGCGCAGGGAAAATCTGTGATACTAATTTCCAGCGAAATGCCGGAGATTTTGGGTATGTGCGACAGAATATACATCATGAACGAAGGCAAAATTGTCGGCGAGCTTGGCAGGAGTGAGGCAAGCCAGGAAGTTATTATGGCGGCTATCTTAAATTCCGACAGACAGGGGGCATAAATATATATGGACAAGGCAAAAAGGTTTTTAAGCAGAAACGCGATGTTAGTTGTCCTTATCGCAACGATGCTTTTCTTTGAGGTGCTGATTTCCGCAAACGATAAAGGTTCGCTTTTCAGCCCGCAAAACCTTACAAACTTAATAGGGCAAAACGGTTACGTTGTTATACTCGCAACGGGTATGCTGCTTTGTATATTAACCGGCGGCAATGTGGACTTGGCCGTTGGCAGCATTGTAATACTTGTTAGCGCTATGGCGGGTGTGTTTATAGTTGAGTGGGGCATTAACCCGTATATTTCAATTGTTTTATGTTTAATTTTGGGCATTCTTATAGGAATGTGGCAGGCGTTTTGGATTGCGTATATGCGCGTTCCGCCGTTTATTGCAACACTTGCGGGCATGTTGACGTTCAGGGGTTTGGCACTTATAATTTTAGGAAGCAAAAATATAGGCCCGTTTCCCGAATCGTTTAAGAGTATTTTCAACAACTTTCTGCCCAAAAGCTTTATGACTTCCGATAATCCGGATGTTGTGCTTACGGTTTCGGTTGCTGTTGCGGTAGTTTTAAGTATTTTAATTATATTTTTGCAAATATCGTCGCGAATGCAAAAAAAGCGAAAAGGCTACGTTGTGGACAGCCTCGCGGCAACCATACTGCGCCCTGTCATTGTGGGTATTGTGCTTATTTTTGTGTTTTGGCGTTTGGGAATGCACAACGGTATCCCTGTGGTTTTAATACATATTGGCGTAATAACTTTAATTTACACATATTTTACGCAAAACGTAATTTACGGGCGTTATTTGTACGCAATGGGCGGAAACGAAAAGGCCGCGAGGCTTTCCGGCGTAAACACAAAGCGCATGATGTTCTTCGCCTATACCAACATGGGGTTTTTGTCCGCCGTTGCCGCTCTTGTTTGCGTTGCAAGGTTTAACATGGCATCCACCCAGGCGGGTAACGGATACGAGCTTGACGCTATAGCGGCGTGTTTTATCGGCGGCGCTTCCGCGTACGGCGGTGTTGGAACCGTTAGGGGCGCTGTTATAGGCGCGATTTTTATGGGTGTTTTAAATATGGGAATGTCGCTTTTAGGAGCGGACCCAAACATTCAGCGTGTAGTTAAGGGGCTTGTGCTTCTTGCCGCGGTTGTCTTTGATATCATTTCAAAAAACAGAAAACAAGCGGCTTAAAATGATGAATATTTCTTCTTATT
>JAISVZ010000126.1 GCA_031271295.1 Clostridiales bacterium
CGTCAGGTGGCACATTGCTGGGCGATATAATTTGCGCCGAAGCCCTCCTGCAACCCCTTATAGAACAGCCGCAAAAATCGCGGGTAATATTTACGCCAAAGCCTCTGTAACCCTTGCCGTAAAGCCCGCAATTAAGTATCAATCAAATGGCAATTTGTCTGATTTAACGAAAAATTCAATAATGGAAGAGATTGATGCTTTGTATGACAGAGAACAGGAGTTGATATAATGAGCAAAAAATACCCAGTCGGAGAAAAGAACATCGTTGTTATCTTGTTTATCGAAGGTAACTTTAACGCAAAAACGAGAACAAAACGAATGATTATGGAAGAACTGCAAAAAAAATTTTTAAAAAGCTCTCTTGGTTAAACTGCAAAGTTAGAGTGGTTGATTCAACCACTCATGGAGATAGGTATTTCACTTTGCAAAAGCCGAAAAAAAGTAATACATAAAAGCGCTTTACCCCCCAAGGTACGCCTTAACCACCTTTTCATCCTTAAGAAGCTCCGAGCCAACTCCTTCAAGCACAATGCTGCCCGTATCCAAAACATATCCGTAATCCGCCAAACCCAGCGCCATTTTTGCGTTTTGCTCCACCAATAAAATTGTTGTGCCGTCGTCGTGCAGGGTTTTAATTATATTTGTAATGTCGCGTACAATAAGCGGCGCAATACCCATGGAAGGTTCGTCCATTAAAAGCAGCTTTGGGGAAGCCATTAGCCCGCGCCCAATTGCAAGCATTTGCTGTTCGCCGCCGGATAACGTTCCGCCCGCCTGCTTCATTCGCTTTGAAAGAATGGGAAAGCGTTCAAAAACCCTGTTAAGCCTGCGCTTGCGCTCGTTATTATCTTTTAAAGTGTAGGAACCAAGCTCCAAATTTTCCAAAACGGTTAAATCCTTAAATATGTGGCGGCCTTCCGGCAAATGCGCAAGCCCCCGTTTAACAATTTCATGCGGCGGCATTTTGGTTATTTCCTCGCCGCAGAAAAAAACTCTGCCCGCGCTTGGCGCAAGTAACCCCGATATTGCCCTAAGCGTTGTGCTTTTACCCGCGCCGTTACTGCCAAGCAGCGTTACAATCTGCCCCTCGCGAACCTCGAAACTTATTCCGCCAAGCGCGGCAACCTTTCCGTAACACGCCTCTAAACCTTCTACTTTAATTAGCGGTGTATCGTTTGGCATTATAAGCCCCCCTCGTCTTCATCGGTTCCTAAGTACGCCTCTATAACAAGACGGTTCGCCTGTATTTCCTCCGGCGTACCCTCCGCTATTTTGCCGCCGAAATTTACAACAACAACCTTTTCCGAAACCTTCATAACCAAATCCATATCGTGTTCGATTAAGAAAACCGTAATGCCGAATTTGTCCCGGAAAAAGTGAATATGCTCCGCCAATTTGTTTTTTTCCTCACGGTTAAGCCCCGCCGCCGGTTCGTCTAAAAGCAGAAGCTTGGGTTTTGCCGCAAGAGCTCGCGCAAGTTCGGTGCGGCGCTGGTCCCCATAGGAAAGGTTTTTTGCAAGCTGGTGTTTTTTCTCCGAAAGACCCACCGTTTCCAAGCACGTTTCGGCTATTTTAAGAGCCTCCTTCTCCTCCCTGCGCTGGGCGGGATATTTCAAAAGAGCGCCCAAAACCGACTGCTTTGTTACCCTGTGCGTTCCGCTTATAACGTTTTCAAGCACAGTTAAATTTTTAAACAGCCTAACGTTTTGAAACGTGCGAATAATTCCTTTTTGCGTAATTTTATACGGCTTAAGGTTTATCAGGGATTCGCCCTGAAATGTAATGTTGCCGTTTGTTGCTTTGTAAAACCCCGTCATGCAGTTAAAAACCGAAGTTTTGCCCGCGCCGTTAGGCCCTATAAGGGATGTTATCGAACCTTCTTCAATATTGAAGGTTAAATTTTCTATAGCGGTTATGCCGCTGAATGTCATAGTTAAATCGCTTACTTGCATAAGAGCCATATTTTCACCTCTTCACCGGTTTTTCAGGCCAAAGCCCCTGCGGACGGTTTATCATAACAACAATAAGCAAAAGCCCGAAGAAAAGCATACGCATATTCCCAACAAAGGGCACGTCGCGAAACAGCTCCGGAAAAATCGCGAAAAACGCCGCGCCAACAATTACACCCGGAATTTTCCCCATTCCGCCCAAAATTACGGCTAAAAGAATATTCGCGGACTGCGTAAAATCGAAGGAGCCGGGTGAAATGGATGTCATTTTAACGGCGTAAAAACTGCCGGTTATTCCGCCTAAAACCGCTCCTGCAATATACGCGTAAAGCTTAAAGAGCGTGGTGTTTACGCCCATTGCCTGCGCCGCGTCCTCGTCCTCGCGGATAAAGGCAAGCGCCCTTCCGAAACGGGAGTACCTTATCCGTTTGGAAATAATAATAAACACAATTACAAGGGCGAAAAACACATAATACCAATGCGAAATTTTTGTTAGGTGAATGCCGAAAAAATACGGGCGCTCTATGGCGTTAATTCCGCTCGCCGAACCCGTAATATCCAAATTGCGGGCGCTTATGCGCACAATTTCCGCAAAGCCGAGGGTTACAATTGCCAAATAGTCGCTTCTAAGTTTTAGAGTCGGCGCGCCTATAACACATGCGGCTAAAGCGGAAACAAGCGCCGAAACGGGAAGGGTAAGCCAAAAATTCCAGCCAAAGGTTTTTATTAATATACCCGTGGTGTACGCGCCTATCGCAAACTTCGCGGCGTAACCCAAATCGCACAGGCCGGTATAGCCCACAATTATGTTAAGCCCCAAAGCAAGCAGCATATAAAACATTGCGTTCCACAACACGTTAAGCGTATAGTTATCCAGAAAAAGCGGCAAAACGGCGGCAAGAACAAAAAGCGCGGCAAGAACGGCAAATTTGGTTCGTTTATTTTCAAAACCCATCTTTTACATCCTTTCGATTTCAGACCTTCCGAGCAACCCGTTTGGCCTTAGAATTAGAATGAGAATTAAAAGCCCGAACGCAAAAACATCCTTCCACGACGAACCCAAAAACTGCGTGCCCAAAGCTTCCAAAAGCCCCAATAAAATTCCTCCGAGCATCGCCCCCGGAACGGAGCCAATTCCGCCAATAACCGCGGCGGTAAACGCTTTAATGCCTATCATATAACCCATGTTGTACTGTACGTTGCCGTAATAAACGCACGCCATTCCTCCGGCTATCGCCGCCAAAGCGGAGCCGAGCACAAATGTTAAACCTATAATTTTATTTACGTTTATGCCCACAAGGGCGCAGGTATCCTGGTCCAGCGCTATGGCACGCATTGCTTTTCCCATCATTGTACGGTTTATGAAAAGCGTAAGAGAAATCATTAAAATTGCCGAAACCGCAAGCATAATAATTTGAATATATGTTACGGTAATACTTCCGAATTTTATTCCAAGCGAATTATCAAGCCCGCTGGTAAAAAAAAGCGGCTGGCTTTTGGTTATAACCATAACGGTATTGCTTATTACAAGCGAAACGCCTATCGCGGTAATTAAAAGCGAAAGCCTTGGCGCGGAAAGAAGAGGCCTGTACGCAAACTTCTGCGCCAAAAACCCCAACAAACCGGATACCGCCATAGCCGCCAAAACGGATACCGCAATACCCGTCCAACCCGGTAAAACTCCCGATACCGCGCCGTAAACCGAAAGGCATATAAACGCGCCCGTCATATAAATGTCGCCGTGAGCAAAGTTTAGTAATTTAATTATGCCGTACACCATTGAATAGCCCAAAGCAACCAAAGCGTAAAACGAACCCAGAATAAGCCCGTTAACCAATTGCTGAAGGATAAGTTCCCATGCGGAAAACAACCAATTGCCACCTCCGTTTTATAATTCGACCAACTTAAATTCGCCTTTTTCTATTTGCAAAACTATAAAGTTTGATACCTCAAGCTCGCGCTCCGGCGTAAATTTGATTAACCCGGAAAGGCCCTGATATTCAATATTGGCAATAACATCCCTCACCTTATCGGTTTCGGTGGAATTTGCTTGCTCTATCGCGTTTTTAAGCACATACATCGTATCGTAGCAAAGGGTTGCGTAGTTGCCCGGGTTTACTTCGAATTTCGCTTTGTAATCCTCAACGAATTTGTCCCCGCCCTGCGCGAATTCAACGAACGGAGGGGATGTTACATAAACGCCCTCGCCGGCGGAACCGCAAGCGGTAATAAGCTCAACGGAAGCGGAGCCGTCGCCAACGGCTATATCTCCCTCGTAGCCGCCCTGACGAAGCTGTTTTATAACGTTGGAACCGTCCGCGTGGTACCCGCACCAATAAACAAAATCCGCTCCGGAATTACGAACGGCGGTTACTATTGCCGAAACGTCCGGCGCTCCTTTTTCCATTACCTGAATTGTTGCAATTTCTATGCCGCTTTTCGGCAAAGCTTCCTCGCATATATCGGAAAGGTTTTTGGTGTACGAATCCCCCTGGTGGATAAGAGCTGCCTTGGTTGTTCCCAAGGACAGGCAAAGGTCTGTTAAAGTAAGCGCGGCGTGGGTGCCCGGGCTGTTAAACATAAAACTTTGCTCAAAACCGAGCGCGGTAATTTCGGTTGAATTTGCCGCAGATATAAGCATAAGCAGGTTTTCGTCGTGAAAAAGAGGCATTGCGGCAACAGTTGCGCCGGAGCAGTACCCGCCAACTACAAAATCCGCCCCCGAAGCGATTATTTTGGACGCGGCGTTTGTTGCCATATTAGCGTCGCAGCCGTCGTCCTCAGGGTAGAGCTTAAGGGTTTTGCCAAGAACGCCGCCCGCCGCGTTAATTTCGTCCACCGCAAGCTGGTACGACTGAACCATATCCGTTCCGTAATAAGCTTCCGAACCGGATGTTGGCGAAATAACGCCGATTGCTATTTCGTTTTCATTGGAAGAGGACGAAGCTCCGGAACATCCGGTAAGTAAAACAGCGGTTAAAGCGGACGCTACCGCTTTTGCAATGAAAGATTTTGCGGATTTTGAAGTAAGAACTGATTTTTTTAACATAATATCCTCCTTATACAGACGTAATGTAGAGATTCTACAGCATTTATTCAGAAAATTCAAACATTAAAAAATTTTTTGTAGCATTTTTATTATTTTATTAAAAATTTTTTAAAATTTTCGTAAAATTTTTACCTGTATTTTTCTTTTGCGTATTGCTAACTAATAAAAAATGTATTATATTAAAGGTAAGGATTAAAAGTTGTCCATAAATTTTTATGTTGGCTTTTAAATCTACAGAAAATCAATAATTCTTTAAGGAGGAATTGCAGCATGAAATTTAGAAAGTTAATTATGGTACTTGTTACCATGGCGTTTGTCGCGCTTTTATCTTTACCGGTTTTTGCAGCAAATATGGTTGAGCTTGGCAGAATGACTGCTACTAACAACGCAAATCAAATGGGGTGGGCTACGGACGGAACCGACGGTAATTCTACTTCATTAATGATGGAGGATCTCGCGGCAAATAAGTTTTTGGTTCTTGAATTAGGCGCTGCCCCTGCGGGCGGTATGCAATTTATTTGGCAGGGCGACGGCAATGCCTGGGCATGGGACCAAACAGATGGCGTTATTCCTGATGAGGGCACTTCGGAAACATTAATTGTTATTGATCTGTCTAAAACAGCAAAAGGTTACGCAAAAATGATTGCAAGCACACAGGTTAAATTTTTCCTTGGTTACTGGAGTAACACTGTGGCTGATCTTAAAATTACCAATGCGTACTTGACAGACGAAGACCCAAGAACAGCAGCGGCAGCTCCGGCGGCGGACGCGGCTCCCGCAGATGCGGCTCCGGTTGTAGCGGCAGGCAATATTGTTGAGCTTACAAGAATGGATAAAAACAACGGTCCTCAACAAATGGGCTGGGCTTCGGATGGCGAATTAGGCGCGGCTGATCTTTCAACACAAAAATATTTGGTCCTTGAACTTGGCACCGCTCCCGTAGGCGGAGTTCATCTTATTTGGCAAGGCGACGGCGACGATTGGACATGGGATCAAACAGAAGGCATTGTTCCTGACGAGGGCTCATCAGAAACAACGATCGTTATTGACCTTTCAAAATCAGCTAAAAACTATTCGAAATTAGTGGCCAGCTCCAGCTATTGGATTTATGTAGCTTACTACAGCAACAATGTAGCTGACCTTAAAGTTAACAGAGCTTACTTAACCGATGTTGACCCTAAAGCAGCAGCGGCGTCAGCAGCTCCGGCAGCAAGCGGCGGCGGCGCGGCGGCAACTTCTGCGGTTGAAGTTGCAAACGGCGCGGAAAAAGCGGCAATCCTTAAGAATTTAGTTATTCTTGCAAGCAACAACATGGCTTCTGTTCTGGAAGAGTCCGGCGTTTCATTCGACGCAATTGTTTCCGGCCTTGGCGATTTAGACGCGGACGGCATTGCGGAACTTGGCGCGGTTCTTCAGGAATTAGTAGATACCATTTAAGTTTAAGCTCGCAAAACAGTTATAAATTTTCATTAATTATTTATAAAAAACAGGATGGATAATTCCGTCCTGTTTTTTAGTGCGCAGATAATAAAAAAATAAAGAGAAGAAAATCCGCATAAATTCAAGGGATTCTTCTCTTTTTTAATTTAATCTACCAACCAATCCCGGTAAGCGTGTTAATATAATTTTGTATAAGTGAGTAAACAACAAACGCAATCCCCACTGAGGCAATCATAATAAAAAAATAAAGAACGTTATACTTGGTTTTATTTTTTTTATAGTAATTTTCCCCAACGGTTTTGCTGAATTCCTCTTTAAATTTTTCAAGCTCAAAATCGTCTTCAATAAAACTTATTTGCTTTTTCACGGTTTTCACCTCGTATGCGCCAAGTGTTTTGCCGAAAAATCGAAACGGTTTTACTCTTCGGCATTAGCCGAGAAAAAAATAAGCCATGCTAACACAAGTTAAGCCATGCCAAACCAACCAACCCAAGCTAAACCAGCCAAACCAAGCGCGTTCTTTCCGCAATTATAGCAGTAAATTTTTTTAAACGCAAAAAAGATTATAAAAACCTTGCCCTAATTGAATCCGCGTGCGCAAAAAGCCCTTCCGATTCCGCAAAAGTTATGCAATCATCCGCCAAGCTTTCGAACGATTTTTTGTCGAAGTGTAAAATACTTGTTTTCTTCGTAAAATCGTCGATATTAAGCGGCGAGAAAAACCTTGCCGTGCCGCCTGTGGGCAGAACGTGGTTAGGCCCTGCTATATAATCCCCCAAAGGTTCGGGCGAATAATTCCCCAAAAATACCGCTCCTGCGTTTTTAACGTAAGGCAGCATTGAAAACGCGTCGCTCACGCAAATTTCCAAATGCTCCGGCGCTATTTTGTTGCTTATTTCAAACGCTTCCTCTATTGTGTTAACAACAATTATCGCGCCGTTATTTTGCGCGGAAACCTTTGCAATTTCGCTTCGCGGGGTTTTTTCAAGCATTTTTTCAAATTCCGCGTTAACCGCAAACGCGAGTTCTTCGCACGGTGTTACCAAAACCGCCGCCGCAAGTTCGTCGTGTTCCGCCTGGGAGAGTAAATCCGCGGCTACATATTTCGCGTTTGCGCTTTTATCCGCAATAACCAAAATATCGCTCGGCCCGGCTACGGAATCTATATTTACGAAGCCGAATACATACCGTTTGGCAAGCGCCACGTAAATGTTGCCCGGCCCCACAATTTTATCAACCTTAGGCACGCTGCCCGTTCCAAACGCCATTGCGGCAATTGCCTGCGCGCCGCCCGCCTTAAAAATTTTGCCCGCTCCGGCGACAGAGGCCGCAACAAGTATCGCCGGGTTTATTTTGCCGTCCTTGCCCGGCGGCGTACACATAATAATGTTTTTAACGCCGGCAACGCTCGCCGGTATAAGGCTCATAAGAACGCTGGACGGATACGCGGCTTTGCCGCCCGGCACATAAACGCCAACCTTATCCAAAGGCAAAACCATTTGACCGAGTATCTCCCCGTTTTCGTAAGTGTCAAACCAGCTTGATTTTTTTTGCCTGCTGTGGAAATCCTCTATCCGCTTCGCGCTTTTTTTTATAATTTCGGCTAAGTTTTTATCAATCAAACCATACGCTTCGTTTATTTCGTCCTTCGTAACCAAAATATTCGTTTCGTTTATAAAATCGCAGTCGAACTTATGGGTGTATTTTAAAAGCGCGGCATCGCCGCCAAATTTTACATCCTCAATTATTTTGGAAACAACCGCGGGCGCGTCGGTGTAATCAAGCCGGGCGCGCGATAAAACCTTATCAAGCATTTCCCTGCCGCCGGGTTTGTTATAGTTAATTATCTGCAAGTTTTTCAGCTCCCATCGCGGTTTTTAACTTACTTACAAGCTCCGTTATTCTTGTATGCTCCATTTTAATGCTTGCCCGGTTAACAACCAACCTTGCCGAAAGAGGCATAATTTCGTCCATAATTTCAAGCCCGTTAGCTTTTATAGTTTCGCCCGTCTGCGTAATATCCACTATAAAATCCGCAAGGGATACAATTGGCGCAAGCTCTACCGAACCGTTTAGCTTTACAATTTCAACCGTCTGCTTCCTTTGCCTGAAATAATCCGCCGCAAGCGCGGGGTATTTTGTTGCCACGCGAAAGTTGTTGCCGTTTTTTAAAAGCGTGGAGTTGCCCGCAAGCCCCGCAACAATCATTTGGCAGTTTCCGAAGTTAAGGTCTAACACTTCGTACAAATTACGCCTTTTCTCCAGCAGGGTATCCTTGCCGCAAACGCCTATATCCGCCGCGCCGTATTCCACATACGTTGGCACGTCGTCCGTTTTGGAGAGAAAAAATTTATATTTAAGCTCCTCGTTTACAAAAATAAGCTTGCGGCTTTTTTCCTTCATCTCCTCGCAGGATATCCCCACGCGGTTTAAAAGCTCCATCGCCTCTTCGGCAAGCCGCCCTTTTGCCAGCGCAAAGGTTAAATATCTCATAGTTTTTCCTCCTTGGTACCCCCTAACAGGTTATTTAGCGTAACCTCCGCCATTTCCCCGGTTTTAAGGTTATAGAGCATAATTTTCCCGCCGTCCGCAAAATAAATCATACCGCTGAAATTTTTTTCAGCCGCGTATTTAAGGTTTTGCTCAATATCGCTTCCGCAAAGCGAATTTTCAACGTAAAGCCCTTCGCCTCGCAGCGCGTCCGCGCACAAAAACGCGGTTTCCCTGCCGCCTTCGGTGTAAGCCGCCAACGTGTCGGCGACCGGTAAATCGAAAACCACGCGGCTTTCTTTAAGGGATGTAACCAAATCGTTTATTGTAATCGCAAAGCCGACGGATTCTATTTTTTTGCCGAAGTTCTCCGAAAGTTTGTCGTACCTTCCGCCGTCCACAATGGAAAACGCCGCGCCGTAGGTGTAGCCTTTAAAAATTATTCCGGTGTAATAATCAAGGTTACCCGTAAGGCTTAAATCAAACAGTACATATTTGTCAAGCTTCATTTGCCGCAGAGTTTCGTATACGTTTGTAAGTTTTTTAAGCGCGTTTTTGGCCATTTCCGACGTTACAATTCCGGCGCATTTTTCAAGCATATGTATATCGCCTATATAAAGCGCCAAATCGGAAAGAATTTGCTTTGCGCCCTCCGGCATTTCCCTGCCTTTTACCGCGTTTGCCACAGCCACAAAATCCCGTTTTAAAATATTGGTTTGAATTTCGCCAAGTTCGGTTTCGTTAAGCCCAGTCTCGGAAAGGATACCGCACAAAAATTCAACATGCCCTATATCTATGCGAAAATCCGCAAGACCGGCGCATATAAGGGAATTTATTGCCGCCGCAATAATTTCCGCGTCGGCGTCGCCTTCGCAAGCGCCGTAAATCTCCGCGCCCGCCTGAGTAAATTCGTTGGGTTTACCCTGCAAACTTTCGTTGTAACGGTAAACGTTCGCCACATAACAAAAACGTAGCGGGTAGCTACCGCCCCAATTATTGGACGCCGCAATACGCGATATCTGCGGCGTAATATCGCTTCTAAGGGCAAGCACGGAGCCGTCCCGGTCGATAAATTTGTAAATCCTTCCTTCATCAACACTGCCGATTCCGGAAAAAACATCAATATATTCGAACGTGGGCGGCGACATGCTCTGATACCCTCTGCGGTTTAATACCGCCTCTATCCGGTTTTCAACCTCGCGTTTTATGCGGTAATCCTCCGGCAGGTAATCTTTTACGCCGTCCGGTGTGTGCATCATGTTTTCCTTCATTAACAACTACCTCCGATTGATTAACCTGCCGGATACGCAAGAAAACGCGGGTATTGCCGCCATGTGCCTTTCAGCTTAAAACGCGCTAAGGTCACTTTGCGATGCCTGCCTTGCTTAGTGCCTAAAGTGCCGCATATCCGTAAATACCATTGCTATACCGTACTTGTCGCACGCTTCTATCGAATCCTTATCCTTAATCGAGCCGCCCGGCTGAATTATTGCGGTAATGCCCGCTTCGTGCGCCGCCTCAACGCAGTCCGGCATTGGGAAAAACGCGTCCGACGCAAGAGACGCGCCGCGCAGAATATCGCTGCCCAACGCTTCCTTGCAGTGCTCTATTGCCTGCTTGGTTGCCCAAATTCGGTTAACCTGCCCGCAACCTATACCAAGGCTCTGCGAATCCTTGCCGATAGCGATTCCGTTAGATTTCACATATTTTACGATATTCCACGCAAAAAGTAAATCTTTCATTTCCGAATCCGTAGGCACTCGTTTGGTTACGCATTTAAGCTCCGTTTCGGGCAAAATTACGTTGTCTGTATCCTGAATTAAAATACCGCCGGATACCTTTTTAATGTCAACCGAACCGGCTTTTTGCTTTTCGCCGATATCCGCAAGTTTAATTACGCGGATATTTTTCTTTTGCTCAAGAATTTTAAGCGCCTCTTCGGTAAATGACGGCGCGATAATTATTTCAATAAAAATCTTGTTTATTTCCTCCGCCGTTTTCGCGTCGATTTCGCGGTTGGCGGCAATTATCCCGCCGAATATTGAAACGGGGTCGCTGTAATAGGCTTTCATGAACGCGCCGTAAATATCCCCGGCGCTGCCAACTCCGCAGGGGTTTGAATGCTTGCAGGCAACAACCGTAGGCTCGGAGTATTCCTTTAAAAGCTCCAAAGCTCCGTGCGAATCGTTTATATTATTAAAGGAAAGTTCCTTTCCGTGAAGCTGCTCAATATTACTTAAAAGCCCCTTGAAATTTCCTATTTCGCAGTAAAACGCCGCGTTTTGGTGCGGGTTCTCGCCGTATCGCATATCCTGCGCTTTTTCGTACGTTACGGTATAAGTTTCCGGGAACTGCTCAATGCCGGCAATCGGCTTTAAATATGACGCTATAAGCGCGTCGTATGCGGCGGTATGCATAAAAACCTTGGCGGAAAGCTTGAAGTTAGTTTCTTCCGATACCTTACCGTTTTCCTTAAGCTCCGCAATTATGCCGTCATAATCCGAAGGGTCGCACACTACGCTGACGAAGCGGTAATTTTTTGCCGCCGCGCGAAGCATTGTCGGCCCGCCGATATCGATATTTTCTATTGCTGTCTCAAGGGTTACGCCCTCTTTTAAAATTGTGGATTTAAACGGGTAAAGGTTTACCGCCACAAGGTCAATGGGTTCAAGAGCGAGTTTTTCCATTTCCGCGGTGTGGTTCGGGTTATCCCTTATGCCCAAAATTCCGCCGTGAATTTTAGGGTGCAGGGTTTTAAGCCGACCGTCTAAGCATTCCGGAAACTGCGTAACCTCCGAAATTTCCGTAACCGCAACATTCGCCTCTTTAAGAGTTTTGTACGTGCCGCCGGTTGAAATAATTGAAAAACCTAAGTTCGCGAGGTTTTGCGCAAATTCAACAATACCCGCCTTGTTTGATACGCTTAGAAGCGCTCTTTTCATAAAAATTCCTCCTTTGGATGTAAAGGCGGGCATTCGCGGTTGTTTTCCGCAATGCCGCAATGCCGGCCTTAAAAATATTAAGTTTCGGAAACAAAAAAGCCCCCCGGGTATATGCCCAGGCGGCCGACTTTTCGTTTTTGTACTCCATGTGGTTTAACCCACCGGCATTGGTATGCCTTTTCCGCCAGTTGTACAAAACTTTTAATTTAGAGATGCTTTATGTTTTCGGGTTTTGCGCACGGGTTTTGCCCGCAAATACAGGGTAACACTTTTGAAATTTTATGTCAAGACGCAAATTTCGGGTAAAAACTAATCCGAAATCCCAGTAAATCCCCTGTAACCCTTGTTACCTGCAAAGAATACGCCGGATAGCACTTAAAGCGCGGGTAAAGATGTCAGCTACCTATCCGGAATGATGACAAAAAAATGTCATCATTCCAAAAAAGAATAGCGCCATGTCGTATCATTTTGCAAAATTACTTAGAGAATGAAATTGCTGAATTACAAAAATCCTGATATACTGGCGGTACGTTGCAGTGCTTGAGGAAATCAAGAGCGCCTTCGCGGCAATTCTGAAATAATCCATACGGCGAGAGCGTGAAATTGTTCAATGGAAAACTTCATTCGGTTATGAATAAATATGGCAAATACCTCATAAAACGAGACAAGCACTTTTTCATAGGAAGGTATATTGAAATATTAAATAAGAAGGGCTATAAAAAAACACCTGAGTTTGAGGAATATGGCGATGCGCTTTGGAGCGGGATTAAAGATTTGCCGCGAGGGTATTGTCACGGTGATATGTATTGCGGAAATATCCACAAAACACCTAAGGGGGATTTATACATACTCGATTTCGATACGTCTTGCGAAAGTTTTCCGCTCTACGACATTGCGCTAATTTGCAACAGAACGGACTATTTTAATTATGACGAACAGGGTTACGGTAAAACAAAAGCGGTTTTTGAGCGTATGCTGCCGGAATATATAAAGCACAACGCCGTAAGATGCGCGGAAACAAGTGTAATATTTGATTTAATTGCGCTGTATCATTTCGCGCTGCAAGCTACAATAATTGAATTATATGGCCTTGATTGCGTGGACGCAGCTTTCCTTGATAAGCAGCTTGATTGGCTCTGCAGGTGGCGCGAGCAGTGCCGCAAATAAGGAGAGATTTGCCGTGTTATGCAGAGAAAACGGCGCGAAACTCTCATAGGCTTCTCTTATTAAGCCGCATAAACTCTCCTGTCCAACAGCCCACAAAAATTCTTCAAAATCCATCGGATATAAAACAGCATATCCACCTTGCCAACCGGAAACGAGAATTTCTCCCGCTTCATAGCTACGCCAAGCAAAGAACCGGCAGCTATAATATGATACCGGGGTGCGCGGAAAGTTCCTGTACAATCCGCTGCGGATTAAAATCGCGCTCAAATACCGTCGGTATCTCCCCGGATTCCTCCATGCTGAAATACGCAACATCTTTATAATGCCGTTTGCCAAAGGTAAGCAGGGTGTAAGTTTTGCCTATCTGCCGCGCTCCTTGAAGCAATAACGGCTGTTTCTGCTTTCTCAGCCCTTTTGCTTTCCTTTTCAGCCCTTTTGCTTTCCTTTTCAGCTCTTTGGCTTTCTTTTTCAGCTCTGCGCATTTCTTTTTCAGCTCTGCGCATTTCTTTTTCGACCATTTGGTTTGCTATTTCAGTCATTTGGTCTGCCATTTCGATGCCGCTTTTTAAATCGTTTATTCGTTTATTATAAAGCATTATGAATTCCTGCCGGCTTTGATACTGTTGCCTTACAACCGTATCTTCACTTAATCTTGCAAGCTCCGATACAACCATTCCAATCTCCTCCTCCTGCTCACAAATATTTTGTATTATCGTTTTATCCGCAATTTCATTTTGGGTAATTACCGTAAGCCATTTTTGAAGCATTGTATCCGGCGCTTCGCTATTTCGGATACCGCCTTTTTGGTTTACGGATTCAACAAATGC
>JAISVZ010000136.1 GCA_031271295.1 Clostridiales bacterium
TACCTTTCAAAACTAAAAATGGAAAATAGAATGATAGAATGATAGAAATTCCGAAAGTCTATTTTCTATTTTTTTGCGATTTACCTTAATGCCATTTTGTTTTTTCCTATAATTACAACAGATTTGCGGCTCCTGCAATTTGCTTTTCTTTGGATTGGGCGAAAATGAAAGAAAAAATATTTCTGCTCGTTTTGTTTTTTTGCAGGTGGTATTTCTGTCTATTATAAAATTTTTTGATGATGCAGAGCATCTTCGGCATCATTAATTTTCGCCGAAAATAAAAATTTTTTTAACTGCACCCTTCGCATAAGTGGGGCATTGCGCACACACCCTGCGCCGCCAGCAAAGAACACACCGGGCTTTGCGCACAACTCTGCTGCCTGCAAAGAACACGATGCCGGGCTTCGGCGCGGGTTATATTGTACAGCATGATTGTGCTACTTACGGAAAATGAAATTAGACAGCTTATAATTCAAAGGCATCGCAATACCTCAGATCGAAAATTCCAATAATTTTTAGCTGCACCCGATTGTAAAGATTAACTTGTAACACGGTGATTAAAATGCTATTATTAGACAAATTTTGATGTGAAAAGCGCCAACGCTGTTTGCACTTTTTTAGGAGTGCTATGTAATTTTATGAGGCAGTATCGCCAATTGCCAACAACCTCTCCGCCGCCGTTTCGTCCGTCTTCCGGCAAATATTGTACCATGTCAATTTATTAGAGTTTTTTCATGAGGGGGAACCCGTATGAACGGCGTTTGGTTTTTAAGTTCTCCAATCGGTAAAATAGGGATTGCGGAAAACGGCGGGCTAATTACGCGGGTATTTTTCGGCGAGGATATTCCCTCTGGTTTTGTTCTGCGCGAAACCGAACAAATCAAAAAAGCCGCGTTTCAACTAACGCAGTACTTCGAAAAAAAGCTCAAAGTTTTCGATTTTCCGCTGCGCCTTACAGGTACCGATTTTCAATATAAAGTGTTAAACGCGGTAAATGATATTCCGTACGGCGAAACGCGCTCTTATTCGGATATCGCCCAAGCTGCGGGAAATATAAAGGCGGTTCGCGCCGTTGGTATGGCAAACAATAAAAACCCGCTTGTAATAATTATTCCGTGCCACCGCGTTATTGGTAAAAGCGGGGCTTTAACCGGGTACGCGGCGGGGCTTGCCGCCAAGCGGTATCTGCTGGAACTGGAGGGAGCAAATAATGAACGATGGAAATACAATTAAAATTACCGGAGCGTCTGTCCACAACCTTAAAAATATTGACGTTGAAATACCGAAGGGCAAGCTGACGGTTATAACCGGCGTATCCGGTTCGGGCAAATCCAGCCTTGCGTTTGATACTCTCTACGAGGAGGGCAAGCGGCGGTATTTAATGTTTTCGGATACGGCGTTTATGGTGGAGAGCGTCCCAACGTTTGAAAGTATTACCGGGCTTTCGCCAACCGTGGCGGTAGAGCAGCGCATAACCCGCCAATCCAACCCGCGAAGTACGGTTGGAACGCGCACAAAAATAAGCGCGATGCTTGCGGTGCTTTTCGCGAATTACGGAAAACGCGCTCCTGAATACGATGATGGCTTACCTCTGGATATGGCGATGTTTCAAAAAAACTCCGCAAGAGGAATGTGCGTTATGTGCCTTGGCAGCGGCGTTACAAAAAAGCTTGACGAGGAAAAGCTCTTTGCAAACCTATCGCAAAAAGTGGACGATGTTGTTCTTGGGCTTGGCAAACGCGGAATAACCCGTAAAGTGACGGATGAGTTTTACGCGCGATACAATATTTCGCGAAATCAGCCGTTATCGGAATTAACCGACGAGCAGTTTAATTTACTAAAATACGGCGACGGCGGTAAATCCAAGTTTATGGGTTTTGTTCCGTGGATATGGCAAATTACAAACGGCGCGTTATCCACAAGCGGCAGGCTTGAATACCTGCTTACAAACGCCGGGTTTATGCAAAAGGCGCAGTGCCCGAAGTGCAAGGGTACGGGGCTTGGCGAAACGGCGCTTAATGTAATGGTGGGCGGCAAAACAATGGCGGAATTAGAGGCAATGTACATACGCGATTTAAGGCGGTTTTTAGAAGATGCCGCTTTGCCCGGCAGGCGCATTACGGAGGAAATTCTGCGAAAGCTTGAATGCATGGACGATGTGGGTTTGCATCACCTTTCGCTTTCGCGCCCTGTTCCAACGCTGTCCGGCGGCGAAATTCAGCGTCTGTTTCTGGCAAGTTATATTATTGCCGAAATGGATTCCATTATTTTTGTTTTCGACGAACCCACAATAGGGCTGCACGAGGTTGAAAAGCAAAAGCTTTTATCTATTATTCGTATCCTTATTGAGCGCGGCAACACGGTTATTGCGGTTGAACACGACGAAAACTTTATAAAAGCTGCGGATTATATTGTGGATTTGGGCCCGCGTGCCGGGGAGAACGGCGGGCGGCGTATTTTCCAAGGCAGTTACGCCGATTTTACAGAATGCGAAAATTCCATGACATCGCCGTACCTTGCGGGCAAAATGTTTATGCCGGTAAAAACGGAATGCAAAAGTATCGACCATAGCAAGATGCTTGTTTTAGAGCATTGCAATATACATAACCTTCGGGATGTTACCGCGCAAATACCATTAGGGATTTTGGTGGGCGTTGCGGGTGTTTCCGGCAGCGGGAAATCCAGCCTTATTTCCGATACCCTTGTTCCGAAATTAAAGGAGGCGCTGAAAATTAAGCCTTCGCCGGACGACGACGAAGCGGAAAGCGAGGTTTTGCGCGGCGGCGAATTGCGCGGCACGGAAGGCGACGTTTTGCGCGGCATGGAAAGCGAGGTTTTGCGCGGCGGCGAACTGCGCGGCACGGAAATTCACGGTGCGCAGTTCATTAAAAAATGCGTAATTATCGACCAGAAGCCGATAGGGCGAAGCCGCACATCCTGCCCGGCAACATACACCGGAATGTTTGACAGAATCCGCGTTTTGTTCGCCAGGGCAAGCGGTATGGACGCGGGTTTGTTTACGGTAAATTCCAAAGGCGGATGCCATATGTGCAAGGGCGACGGCGCAATTCATTACCATGTGGGTATGGGGAATTTTATTGACGTTGAATGCGAAATGTGCGGCGGCACGGGGTTTGTGGAAGAGGCGCTGGGCGCGAAGCTTGACGGCAAAAACATACGTGAGGTTTTGGAAATGAGCGTATCCGGCGCGATTGATTTTTTCAAAGATAAGGACAAGGCGATACTGAAAATGCTGCAAACCTTGGAGCGCGTGGGTATGGGCTATATAGGGCTTGGGCAAAAAACGCCAACGATATCCGGAGGCGAGGCGCAGCGCATAAAGCTTGCGGCGGAACTTGGAAAATCCGGCAGCGCAAAGGGCAACATTTACATATTGGACGAGCCTACCACCGGGCTGTCGTTTTCGGATATAGCGCGGCTTATTCACCTTATGCGCGAGCTTGCGGACGGCGGCAATACGGTTATTGTTACCGAACACGACCCTTCTGTGCTGTCTAACTGCGACTATATTATTGAAATGGGGCCGGGCGGGGGAAGCGACGGCGGGTATATCATAGCCGAGGGAACTCCCGGAGAGCTAAAGGCAAATGATAAATCTGTAATAGGCGGGTATCTGAAATGAATACAGATTTTTTAAACAATCTTGACGAATATTTGCGGGTAAAACGTTACCGCCTTGTTAACGCGGTATTGGTTTACGAAAACGACAATTTGGTTTTTGAGCGGTATTACAACAAAGTGGACAAAAACAGCCGCAACCAAATTAAATCCGTGTGGAAGAGTATTTTATCGCTGACGCTCGGCGTTTGCCTGCAAAACGGAATTATAAATAGTATCGACGACCCTGTATGCCGGTATCTTCCGCAGTTTGCGCAAAGCATTCATCCCTTCCACAGTTTTATTACAATACGGCACCTGCTTACAATGTCCTCCGGGATTTATTGGAGCGGCGGCGTTCATTACCACTGCCCCATGCTGGAACAAATGCGCCGCAGCAAGGATTGGTTAGCCCATATTGCGGATACAAAAATGGCGGACTATCCGGGTACGAAGTTTGTTTACAAGGAGTGGGATGTTATTCTTTTATCCGCGCTTATCGGTAAAGCGTCGGGAAGTTCCGCGTGGGAAGTTTGCTCCGAATACTTATATAAGCCGCTTGAAATTGAAAGCGCAAGATGGACAAATTCGGGAAGCGCGGCGGATTACCCGTCCTGGGATAAGGACACCACATCGGATTTATCCGCGCGGGATATGGCAAAGATAGGGCTTATAACTTTGCGGGGCGGCGAATGGAACGGAAAGCAAATTGTTCCGAAGGATTATTTGGAAACAGCCGTATCCGCTTCTGCGGCAAGCGGTATTTACGGCTGTTTGTTTTGGCTATCGGATAAGGGGTACCATTGCCGGGGGTTTGGCGGGCAGGAAGTAAATATTTATCCTACTAAAAAAACTGTCGCCGTAGTTTCGGCGACAGTAACACCGCTTGGTAAAAGTTACCCGGATATTTGCGAGGGGATAATAAACGCTTAATTGATTATATCCTTCATTGAACCCGCAAGCCCGGTTATTCCTTGAATTTGCGAAGCAACTAAAAACCTAATTTACAAGTTCCTTTATAGAACCCGCAAGGGCGGCAATGCCTTGAATTTGCGACGGTACGATGATTTTTGTTGCTTTTCCGTCCGCTGCTTTTGCGAATGCTTCCAATGATTTTATGGTTAAAACCTGTTCGGACGGTTTCGCGTCGTTTAAAAGGCGTATGCCTTGCGCGGCGGCTTCCTGAACCTTAATTATTGCTATCGCTTCGCCTTCCGCTTCGCGCACCTTCGCTTCCTTAGACGCTTCCGCGCGAAGAATTGTGGATTGTTTATCCGCTTCGGCGGCAAGAATTATGGATTCCTTCTGACCTTCGGCAACAAGTATCGCGGATTTTTTCTCGCCTTCCGCGCGCAGAATCGCCTCGCGCCGTTCGCGTTCCGCTTTCATCTGTTTTTCCATCGCGTCTTGAATTTCCCTTGGCGGAATAATGTTTTTAAGCTCAACACGGTTAACCTTAATTCCCCAAGGGTCTGTAGCTTCGTCTAAAATAACGCGCATTTTGGAATTTACGTGCTCGCGGCTTGTAAGGGTTTCGTCGAGCTCCAAATCGCCGATAATATTTCGCAGTGTTGTTGCTGTAAGCTTTTCAAGAGCTATTATCGGGTTTTCAATTCCGTAGGTGTAAAGCTTGGCGTCTGTAATTTGGAAATACAGCACCGTATCTATCTGCATTGTAACGATATCCTTCGTTATAACCGGCTGGGGGAGAAAATCCGCAACCTGCTCTTTTAAAAGAACCTGCTTTGAAATACGTTCTATAAAGGGGATTTTCATATGTATCCCGGTTCCCCATGTTTCGCTGTACGCGCCGAGGCGCTCAATAACAAACGCTTTTGCCTGCGGAACAATTCTGATATTTGTTATTAAAACCAAAATAACAATTATTACAACAATACCAACTACCCACATCATATAATCCGCTCCTTTAAAAATTTGTTTAATTCCATTTTGCATATACTAATTCTGTTTAAAAAGTTTGAAACCGGCGCTTGAAAAACGCCGAAAATCACGGCGATTTTGGGGGCTTGGCTTGGCTTCAACTTTTTAAATTGGAATTAGTATTAGTTGCTGAATTCGGCGTTTTTATTGCCGCCGTCCGCAATAGTAAGCGCCGAACTGTTTGCGCCTTTTAAGCAATCCCGTACAATAAGTTTTACTCCGTCAATTTTTTCAACGGTAACAAACTCCCCGGCTTCGTAAATACGCTCCGGCAACATTGAACGAGCCGTCCATATTTGGCCCAAAACCTTAACCTGCCCGGAAGAGGCGCGGTTATCTACCTTTTCAATAACCAGTGCTTCCTCGCCGACGTTCCTGTCCGCGTTTGTGCGTACAATGTTCTTTTGAATTTTTTTTACAAACGGCCTTGTTAGCGGAAGCAAAACTGCGGATACAGCCGCAAAAACCAAAATTTGAAGCGGCAGAATATCCGGAAAAAGTACGCTTACAAAAGCCGCGGCGCAAGCGCCCAGGGCGAACCAAACAGTTGTCAGGTTAAATGTGTAAATTTCAATTATAACGAGTACAACCATAAGCGCCACCCAAAAAATTGTTAATGTACCCATAATCACCCGCCGGGGTTTTCCCTATTATCCCGGCTCTCCTTTCTTCATTAAGTATATGCTTTTTCAGTGCATTTCGCAAGTGAAATTTAAATTACTGCCTTTTTGTGTAATTCGCGGATAATCTTTTACGCAAGCCTTTTTAGGAAATATTTTCTTATGAATAAATGATTGCGAATAATAGTACAAATACTTGAACATGCTTCTATAAATGAGTATACTAACCATTATAAAACAAAAATACGAAAGTTAGGCGCTGCCTATTGAAAGGAGTACACACTATGATTTCTAACCAAATTTTGCAAAGCACGATAGAAGGCCTGAAAAACATCACAAAACATGACTTAACCGTTATAGAAAGGGAAGGGAAAATTGCGGCGACAACCGAAAGCGGTAAAATTAACACAATATCCGCAGATTTGGATTCGTTTATAAATTCTCCGGCGGAGGCGCAATCCGTTCAGGGATACCAGTACTTCAAGGTGTTCGATAACGGCGTGGCGGAATATGTGGTTAGCGTTAACGGCGAAGATGAGGACGCGTTTAGCATAGGGAAAATTACCGCGTTTCAAATTCAAAGCCTGCTTGTGGCGTACAAGGAACGCTTTGATAAGGATAACTTTGTTAAAAACCTTCTGCTTGATAACCTCCTGCTTGTGGATATATACAGCAGGGCGAAAAAACTGCATGTGGAAAACAATGTGCGCCGGGTTGTTTACCTAATTGAAACGGATATAGACAAGGAACTTGGCGCGGTGGATATTGTGCGCAACATTTTCCCCGCCAAAACAAAGGATTTTGTAACGTCCTTAGACGAGCACAACATTATTTTGGTAAAGGAAATACGCGAGAGGGACAACCACGACGATATTGAAAAAATAGCCAAAACAATTTACGACACCATTGCCTCCGAGGCTATGAGCAAGGTTTATGTTGCGATAGGTATGCCGTTTACGGATTTAAAAACGGCGTCCAATTCCTATAAGGAAGCGAAAATGGCTCTTGAGGTTGGCAAAATTTTCGAACCCGAAAAAATGATTATAAATTACGACAAGTTGGGTGTTGGCAGGCTAATTTACCACCTTCCGGTAAATTTGTGCAAAATGTTTGTAGCCGAGGTTTTGCACGGGTTAACATTGGATATGTTCGACGACGAAACATTAAGCACCGTAAACAAGTTTTTTGAAAACAACCTGAATGTTTCCGAAACATCAAGGCAGTTATATATTCACCGCAATACGTTAGTATACCGTTTGGATAAACTTCAAAAAATGACGGGGCTTGATTTGCGTACCTTTGAGGATTCAATTATTTTCAAAATGACGGTGATGGTTAGCCGGTATATGAATTTTCATGAAAACAGTTTTTAAACCTTGTTTTTAGACGCTATATTTTGGCCTTGCTTTTACATTTAAGAGGCAAAAAAGCTATTTTACAGCATATATTTAAAAGCTCTTTTAACCTGCTGAAATTAAGAGTTACCCCCTAACCATTGCGGCGCAGTGGTTAGGGGGTTTTTTTGCTACAAAAGTGACGAAGTGTGTAACAACTTGGCGGGGCGCACAGGGGTAGCGTTCAATTACCGTATACTATCCGAATTTTTGCAGTTGCTGAAATAAAATAAAAAATTCCATGGAAACAATTGACACGACTATTGTCGAATGATATAATTCACTTTGTTAAATTTTTCAGCGTCTATTGCTAAAACACAAAAGAGTTATAGAAAGAACGCAAAATGCAGGGGGAATCCCAAAAGTAAAACAGCCATTTGCAACGGCGGAAAGAGGTATGGTATGAAGTTTTTCAAAAGGGTATCAGTTTTGGTACTGTCTGCAATTCTTATTACGGGTATGTTTACAACGGTTTATGGTGCTTCGTTTACCGATACTCAGGGGCACTGGGCGGAAAATGGAATTAACGCCTTAGTAGATGCGGGAATACTTTCCGCATTGGGGCGCGGCGACGGCAAGTTCGAACCGGATTCGAACATTATCAGGGCGGAATTTTTCGCGATGCTAAACAACGCTCTTGGTTTTACCGCAGAAGGTGAAATGAGCTTTTCGGACGTAACCGAAGGCGACTGGTTCTATTCGCAAATAAAAAGAGCTGCCGCCGCAGGTTATATTACAGGCTACGAGGATAACACGATAAGGCCAAACGCGCAAATTACGCGTAACGAAGCGGCGGTTTTAGTAAGCAATGCCCTGCGCTTACCCAAAGCGCCGGGAGCCGCCGAAAAATTTACGGACGCGGCAAGTATACCGGCGTGGGCGTTGCCTTATGTGGAATCCGTTGTATCCGCCGGGCTTATGGGCAATTACCCGGACGGTTCGTTTGGCCCCGCAAGGAACGAAACAAGAGCGGAGGCGGTATCGCTGATGTCGCTGTCGATGGGCTATGAAAAGGCAAGATACAGCGCTCCGGCACCGGTTTTGCAGCCCGCCGGGGATATTGTAATTTCCCAAAACTACGGCCCGGAAAGCGGAGCGGATTTAATTGATGGAAACGTTACGCTAAATACAAACGGCATTACCGTTAAAAACCTTGTAATTAAGGGCGATTTGATTATTGACGCGGCAGGCGGCACGGGAGGCATAATCCTTAGAAATGTAAATGTTGAAGGGAAAATAATTGTTAGAAGCGCATCTTCGGTTACATATTCCGGAAACGCTGCGGAGGTGGAGTACGGCGCGGCAAACGGAACCTTCGTTTTTACATCCGGATTAATTGGTACGTTAACGGTAACCGAAAACGCGGCGGGCAGCAAGTTTCGCATAGATAAAGGCGCGGTTATAGAAAACGCCGAAATATTCGCGCACAGCACGTTTGAAGGCAGAGGAGAAATTACCCTTGCCAATATTCACGCACGAAATGTTTATGCGGACGCGGGTTTAATAAAAGGTTACGCGCAGGGTTCGCTTAGAAGCGCACCGCCGCAATCCGGGTCGGGCGCGGGCACATCCTCCGGCGGAGGCGGATTTGGGTTTCCCTTTATTCCTCCCGGCGGTTCCGGCAACGAAAACCCGCCGGCCGGAAACGTTGCCTTTGAAACTCATGTTGTAGCGGAGGAATCTTATTTGGTTCCGTTAGGGAAAAAGGGAATTCTTGTGTTTGTAAAGGACGGCGACACGGTGAATTATACCTTAACGGAGGAAGAAGCCGGAGGGTATGTTGTGTCATATTATAACGAAGATTCCACCGTTACAAACGCCGAATACGACAGCAGCAAAGGAACTTTTTACATTGAAGTTGACGAGGTGGAAGGCGCGGCGGATTCTTATTACATTGGAAGATTAACCGCTAACGAGAAATAGTATGACGCGCAGATATTGCTGAGAAGGAATTATGTATTTCGGAAAGGAACGATTTTATGAAAAATAGAAATAGATTTAAGGTTTTCAGAGGTATAAATTTTAGAAATACCCGCAGAAGTATTGCGCTGTTTTTAGCGCTTATTCTTATAATGGCGCTTGCGCCGGTGGTTGTGAGTGCGTCGTCTACGGTTACGGTTTACGACAGAGGCTCAACAAGCTACTACAATACGGTTTTTGTTGAGAGAACGGCAAACGTGGATCCAATGAAAACGGATTTCTCGTATCCTAGAAACCTGAGTGGTGGTGTTAACGTTGGTAGCGACACAACATACGCTCAGAACGCTGCGTACCTTATTGTAAACATACAGGACGGTATCGCAACAGGTGAACAGTTTAAAATTGCCATAAACGGTGGTTCTTGGGCACTTGGTGACTATGGTACAGGTTCAACTAACACGTATGGTGCTCCAAGGCAGAATATCGCCAATGGCTATTCAGACGGCAATGTCGGGTCGGGTTATGATCACGACGGTGATAGCGCCGATGGTTGGCATGCCACTGATACCCCTAATCTTTCTGTCTACTATATGGACAGGAACAAAGGTCAGTATCTTGCCCCCGGCGGTCCCTCCAGCGAAGGCGTTGCTGACAGGCTTAATCTTGACGTAGGAGGTCAAGGTACCTATGTAAGGTACGGCACTCAATCTGTTGATTATTCAGATTTTGCGAATGAGATTGAAAAAGGAACCGCAGTATCTCCGGATGGATATTTTGGTTTGAATGGTTCTTGGGTATCTACATTACCGGCTCTTGATGAACCATCTCCTGTCTCTACTGCAAGGAATAAAGAGCTTCCTTACACAATGGCGTTTACCTCTTCCACGTCAGCGACCATAACAGTGCTTCAGGAGGCAGTAAGGGATGATAACCCAATTGTGGTTATTCCGATGCTCCTTTTTGCAGCCCAAAACACAACGGTAACGGCTCAGGTAATTGATGATATCTCTCAAGGGAACTTAAGTATTACAACGTCCGCTCCTGTTACCGTAGCTGCAGGCGTTACGGGCACAGTTGAATACAGTGTTTCTCCCAACATAAGCAGCAATGAGTTATTTCCAATTACGACATTGACATTAAGCGAAACCAGAGCGGGTACTATGAGGCAACGCGGTTATTTGGAAATAGCAGTTCCAATCGGTTATTCGTTTGTTACTGATTATTTTACAGAACAATTATCAACGGTTGGCGGGAGTATTGTTTACAGTCAGGCTCCTAACAGAGACGATTATGCTTCCGAGTCGGATTGGTTTGTGGCTTATATGGGCTATTGGTTTGGTCAGATAGCAGGTAATGTGACCATACAAGGTTACGACATTACCTCGAGCGCCATCACTTTTGCGGTAGGCGGCGGGTTTAAAGGCAATCCTACACTTGTTTCGGCGAGCTTTAGAGCAGGAAGAAACGGCATAGTTGACGCTTCTGCGGTTCGCATTGAATGGGCGAATCTTGGAGTGTCAGGCGTTACTCCCGGCGAATTACAAATCAGAAACCTTCCTTTAATGTTAAAAGTAGACGAAAACCCTGCTGTTGTGAGCTACGAACAGGCGGATGTTAACGTTAAAATGTACCAGTATAACGAAGACGGCAAAGATCAGTACGGCAACGATAAATGGGCTGTTATCGCTGGTGGCGTATCAACCAAAGTAGGATCATTATCAAGAATTATTACCGGCACGGTTACACTGGACGGCGAAAGTGTATATTCCGCGCTTGTTTCCTTGCGTCAGGGCGGTAACCTTATATCAACGCAAATTACAGATAATGACGGGAAATATATATTCAATGACTTGCCTCCCGGAAATTTCGATTTGAAAATTGAGTACATCAAAAAGGAAAACGGCGCGTTTGAGGAAATAGAATCTCAAATTCAATCGGCAAACTTTGATCTTGGTCCGGTTATAACCCTAAACCTTAACGCAACGCGAAAACCGCCTACCCAACCCGGTACAAATCCTTTTACCGGAAGCGGCAACGAAATTATTATTAATAAGCAGTTTAACAACGCCAACGGCGAGCCGCGTTATGATGTTACAATACGGTGGAAAAACAACGGAAACATCACTGTTGACGAAGCTGTGTTCTCGGCGGAAATACCCGCAAGCTTAGGTTTTACCAACCACGGCGGGTTAGTAACCATTGAAGATGAGGAAATTACATTTAACGCGGACAAAAATATAAAAGCCGCAAAAGAGGGACACCACAAATTCACCGTAGAATCGCCGAGCGATATTGTTGACGTTCAGGTTTTCGTAACCTACCAAGGCGTTAAATATCCGTTCGGCAAAGGCATAATTGCGCCGGAGGTGGAAGTTGAGTTTAACGCACCCGCTCAAGCTAAAATGGGAGAAACTTTTACAGTTTACGGCGTGGCTAACACAAACGGCACAATTTTTATTAAAAACGCCATTAACGGAGATACGCTTGCGCAAACACAGGTTGACGGGCGTTGGTATACCGCCGAGGTAGTGTTAAACAGCCCTGGAACACATTACCTTGTTGCGGAAATAGTTACGCTGTCAGGTTCAAAAAAGGTTTCCGAAACTTCTAAGATTGAAATCTTAGAGAAGCCTATAAGCTTACAGTGGTTTTCTATGAATAACTACTATTATTATGGGTTTTCGTCCAGCGGCGTAAGTTATGGATTTTATGATCTTTACGGCACATGGCATAGTTATAATATCTACTCTGGTCTGCCGTCGTTTTCAATATGGACAAATCCGGATTTAAGCGGTGTAGATTTCTCCCCCGGAGCGTACTTTATAAACGGAGAATTCATTGAATCATTAACCTACCACTTTTTTGGAAAGGATTACCCCGCCGCTAAAACATCAGACGGAGTATGGGCAGCAGAAATAAACGGCTGGCAAGGCACGGGTTTTCAAAGGTTAACCGCTACGTTAACAACCACAAACGGCACAACAATACCGTTTACAATTGCGGAAATCACAGTTCTTATAGACCCTTCGGGTTACGTATACAACTCCGTAACCGGCGATATGATATCCGGTGCGGAAGTAACGTGCGAAATTTCTACCGATAACGGAGCAACGTGGCAGGAATGGGACGCGGAGCGTTACGGGCAAATTAATCCGCAAATTACGGGGGATGACGGCAAATACGGCTGGATGGTACCGGAAGGGTTATACCGCGTAAAAGTTTCGAAGGACGGCTTTAATGAATACGTTACAACCGACGACCCAACAATTCCGGAAATTATAATTCCGCCGGTAAGGGACGACGTTTTTATTGCCCTTACGCCGAATTCATTTGATGTTTCAGGCAATAGAAGGGTTGTTGCGCATATATTAAAAGACGGCGATAAATATGTGCGTTTCGATATTGCGGATATTGTACGCGATAGAGTTAGCGAAACCGGCGGCAAGCTTTATAATTATTATAAGAGCCTTAGCGAAAACGGCAAAATAGAGGCGCTTGTAATTGCTCAGGCAAACGAAACCGGCGATACCTACGCGGCTGCCAAACAGTTTCACGCGGATTACAACGCTTTATTCACCGCGTATCTTGATAAAATAACCGCAAACAACGCCGATATAACCGGAGCGGTTGAGGCGGTAATAGGTGTTGGCGTAAACGCGGGCGATATAGAAAACTTGGAAATATTCAAACCCGAAGCAAACGCTGACGGCACATACGCAGTTTCCGCCGATCCCGCCTACGAGGTGGATTCGAACGGGAACATCGTATTATAAAATTTAAAGATTTAAAAGTTCACAAATAAAAATAGCCGGCTGATTTTTGCCGGCTGTTTTATTTCCTGAATTTATTTATTGGTTACCGCTCTACCACCTTACAAAGCCTTTAAAACCGTAAATCCAAGCGGCGGAACATTTACCGGGAAGCTGTACGGTTTATCATCCCAGGGAATTTCCTCGGCCTGTATATCCGCCGTATTTGTAACACCGCCTCCGCCGTAAATGGTATTGTCGCTGTTAAGAATTTCTTTATACTTCGCGTTACGTATTGCGCCAACGCGAAAATCCCTGTAAACCACCGGCGTAAAGTTGCATACAAAAATTATATCGTCTTCGGGGTTTTGCGCTTTGCGTATGAAGGAAACAATGCTGCGGTCGCCGTCGTTGCAGGAAATCCACTCAAAACCCAAGCCCTCGAAATCGTCAAACCAGAGCGCCTTTTCCGCTAAATACAGCGCGTTAATATCGCGCGTAAATTTTTGAAGCTGGCGGTGATGCTCGTATTCAAGCAAAAACCAATCCAAGGGGCGCTCTTCGCTCCATTCGTCAAACTGACCTATTTCAGAGCCCATAAACAATAGCTTTTTGCCCGGATGCCCGTACATAAACCCTATCGCAAGGCGCAGGTTGGCGCACTTTTGCCATAGATCCCCCGGCATTTTGCCTATTAAAGAATGCTTTCCGTGAACAACCTCGTCGTGCGAAAGTACAAGCACAAAGTTTTCCGTATACGCGTAAACCATGCTGAAGGTTAGCGTTCCGTGGTGATACTTTCTGTGTATCGGCTCTTTTTGAATATAATGCAGAAAATCGTTCATCCAGCCCATATTCCATTTTAGGTTGAAACCCAGACCGCCTTTTTCCGCCGGGCGCGAAACTCCCGCCCACGCTGTGGATTCCTCCGCAATCATAAGTACGTTCGGGTTGCGCCCCAAAATTACGGAATTCATGTGCCGCATAAATTCAACAGCGTCTATATTTTCCTTCCCGCCGTATTGGTTAGGTACCCATTCGCCCTGCCTTTTGCCGTAATCCAAATATAGCATAGACGCTACCGCGTCTACCCGAAGCCCGTCTATATGGTACTTTTCTATCCAAAATATCGCGTTGCCTATAAGGAAGTTTTTAACTTCCTTGCGCCCGTAGTTGAATATTTTTGTTCCCCAATCCGGATGTTCGCCCTGCTTAGGGTCCTGATGTTCATAAAGCGAGCTGCCATCGTACATTGATAAACCGTGCGCGTCCTTCGGGAAATGCGCGGGTACCCAATCCAATATAACGCCTATTCCGTTTTGGTGGCACATATCCACAAAATACATAAACTCGTCCGGCGAACCGTAGCGGCTTGTTGGCGCGAAATACCCCGTTACCTGATACCCCCACGAACCGTCAAACGGATGCTCCTCCACAGGCATAAGCTCTATGTAGTTAAAATTCATTTCCTTAACATACGGAATTAAAGTATCCGCAAGTTCGGTGTATGTGTAAAAACTGTTGTCTTCCTCATGGCGTTTCCACGAACCTAAGTGAACCTCGTAAATATTCATGGGGCTGCGCAAAACATCGGTTTTTTCGCGCGTTTCAAACCAATCCTCATCGTTCCATGTGTACGAGCCTAAGTCGTAAACGAGAGTTGCCGTGCTTGGGCGAAGTTCGAAAAAATTGCCGTAAGGGTCGCTCTTTTGGAAAACCTGCCCGGAATGGGTTTTAATTTCGTACTTGTATTTATCGTACTTGCAAAGCGACGGCACGAACAGTTCCCAAATGCCGGAGTTTTCCCTAAGACGCATTTGGCAGCGCCTGCCGTCCCAATCGTTAAAACTGCCTATAACGCTTACGCGGCGGGCATTCGGCGCCCAAACGGCAAAAAGCACACCCTCAATATCGTTTACAACCATCGGGTGAGCGCCTAATTTTTCAAAAATTTCATAATGCGTACCTTCGCCGAAAAGGTGCAAATCAAATTCCGAAAGCACCGGCGGAAAAGAGTACGGGTCGAAAGTTACCCATTCGGTATTGTTGTGCCAAACAATCTTCAATTTATACTGAAACCACTGCGAACGATCGGGGATTATTGCCTCGTAAAACCCTTCCACATGAATTTTTTCCATTTCATATGTTAAGCTTTCATCCGCGCAGTCAATAACAGTTATCTTTCTTGCCTGCGGTATAAATACGCGTACCGCCAATGCCGGTTGGTTCTTAATAAAAATTTCGTGCATACCGAGTATCCGGTGCGGGTCGGCATAAGAAGAATTAATTATTTCCATTAATTCAGTCATATCTGCGGTTGATACCATAATAAAACCCCTTTCCTGCGTAAGGTGTATTCGTTTTTAAACTGCCAAACTTCCTCTATATACTATCACAATTGCGCAAGAAATAGCAATATGAAAAGAGGCTTATGCTTTCGCTTCCTGTGTTAGGGTAACCTGTTTTACCGGGGCGTTTTTATTAAGCTTTAAATGGATTCGGCTTTTTCGCCGTCTTTAGTTAAAGCAAGTTTTAGTGCGGTTCTACCAATTGAAAGGGATTCGGTGTATATTGGCTCGCCAAAACCTTCATTTGCCCATGCCTCGTAAATAAGCGGTACGCCGCTGCCTATACGCTCGCCTATATCAAGCAGAGCGAACATTTTCATAATTACCGCATTCCGGGGGGATGAAACGCCGCCGCTGCGTGCTTCTTCAAGCTCAATGCGGAAAAAACCGGGGTTTTCAAAAATAATCTCATCAGTGTTATTGAGTATAACCAAACCGCGTTCACCGTAAAAATCCGCGTTGGTTATGCAGTTTACAAGCGCCTCGCGCAGCGCCTTGCGAATGTGAGTATCGTCAATACGGGTAAGAGAATCTATCATTTTGAACGGAGTTTTAATCTTTGGGTTTTTAATCAGCCTGTTGTAAACATTAAAAAAGAAGTCGCAAAGATTTCCGCTCCATTCGCCGGATGCCGAATAAATGCGGTCGGTATAGCGCACATCGGCGTCGTAATGTTCCCTATAATCAAGAAAATAGTTAGGGTATTCCCGTACAATTTCGCTTTCAAAACCGAACATTAAAAGCCCTGCGGCGGTAGGGTGGCGCTTGTCGTCCTCTCCGATTGTTACCGCGCCAATTTTTTGAAGAAATTCAATATCCGTCAGAGAGTCCCATACATGACCGGGGCGCGTGTGCCGCATCCGTGTACGAAAACCGCGAATTGTTTCGTAATCAAGCGTATCCGGAGACATATTCTCAATTACCAACATATCCTGTGTTCTGTTGCCCTTGTCCCGAATCATTGCCTCCACCATCTGCGCGCTACAATGATAATCCCCTTCGCCGTTTCTGCGGTAGGTTTCGGCATAGGGCTTTTCGTCTAAAAAAACCGGCTTAAATTCACGATCTGCACGCGGAATTTCTATAAAAACAATCTCCTTTCCATCCACCGTTTCAACGCGTACATGCTTAGGAAGCAGAATGTTTATGTTAACTTTTTTGGAGTTGTTTATCGTATTCCAAAAGTCGGTCATAAGTTTTTGGGGATTATTTACGCCCGTGGCATACAGTGACTTATCCGCGCGTTCGGCTACACCCAGCAAAATGTATCCGCCGTTTGTGTTGGCAAACGCGGAGTAAGTTGACCAAATACTGCCCGGTAAATTGTTTTCGGCCTTTTTAACCTCAAGACGGTTATCCTCACGATACAGGCTCAATTTATTTAAGTTAATCACCTGCGGATTCCTCCTTCTTTTGCGTTTTACGCAAATCCGTCGTCGTCATCAAAATCATCATCATCTTCATCATCTTCGAAATCGTCATCATCATCGAAATCATCGTCGTCATCATCAAATAGAAAATCGCCTTCGTATTCGTCTTCATCTTCATTATAATACTGCTGCGGGGATTCTCCCACAGATTTAATTATAATAGGTTTACGGATAGCTCCGGCAGATTCGTACTTAATTTCAACCACAATATCAAATTTCCAGCGATCGCCGTAATCGAACAAATACAATATTTTTTGTTTATTTTTAAGGCGTCTGTCCCCCAAGCAAACTTCATCTGCAAACGGCGGTTCGTTTGATTCATATGCGTTCACCGCAAAATGTGATCCGCATTTGCCATCCAAATAAAATGAATACAAATGGTCGTTGTCAAAATCGAATGCGTTTTGTATTGCAAGATGCAAATCCGCAAATGTGTGACTCGGCAAACAGCGTATTACTCGGTAGCATTTCTTGCTGAGTGAAACAGTGAATTCAAAAAAGCGCTCCTTGTCAGCTTTGTCGGTATCGAAAATAATGTTATTAACGCTTTGAATATCTACACTGCCCTTCGGGAAACAGCTTAAAAACGGAGTTATAAATGCGGGGAGAGCTTTATTTTCATCAAAATATTTTTCGAATGACGAAATTAAATCCTCCAAAAGCCAATTGATACCAATGCTTTGGGCGTAAATATTGTAATATGAATAACCTCTTTTGGCGCAGGCTTTTGAGATGAGTACGCCAAGAGGCGTAGGTTTTGATTTTGCAACAATAATAGGATAGTTATGCCATGAGTTTATTTCTTCGCTTTCTTCTAAAACAACTAAACCGAAATCCCTTAAATGACATGCGGTATTATAATAAAACACAGTCATATGCTGAATTGGCTCTCTTTCCGGATTGTAAAGAAAACCATTTGATTCATGGTGTGTGTGCTTAATCCATTCTTCGCTGCCGTTTTGCGCAAGTTGCGCCAACACGCGCACTATTCTTTCGGCTAATCTATAATCGTATACCTTGCCGTTATACGCGGCATCCGCGTCAAGAAAGCAGTACCAAATGTGAAACATAACAATATATTGAGAAATAGCATTTAGCGATTTAAAGTCATTGTATTTTTCAGTTGTTATGCATACGGTTTTTCCGCCTTTAATTTTTTCGTAATCAATAAACCCTGCCTCTTTTGCGATAGAAAACCACAAAAAAACCGAGGGGTAAGTATACATCCAATCACTTTGTTTTGCGTTATCTTTCGGATAGAGAAGCAGTTTGTTAACCTCATAGCAAGCCTTGGTTGATAAATCTCCTTTTGGTGTAGCGAACGGTTTTTCCGCCTCAATAAAGCTGCAAAGCTTGATAAAATCGTCCACGGTATTTTTTACGTCGAGTTGTTTCGCGGTGTTAGCCATACGGGTAATCTCCTTTTCAAAGCGGCGATAGTCTGATATAATGCTGATTAAAGTTTCTTGTTTTATTATTTCCGTAAGGAAAGTATAACACGGTTAAAGGTGTATCACAACAAGAGAGTTGGACAATTTGAGGTGAAAGCTATGATTAATACTCCCGACAAAACCGAAAAAGACGGCGTAAGCTTTTGGCTGGTGCTAACGGAAATTTTCGGAAGCATCGCAGGCATACCCGGTGTGATTTATTTCATTGAAACTATAACAAGTATTTTCAATGACGGCTATGGAGTGGGAACAGCAATAGCACTGCCAAGTTTCATTTTAGTACCGGCGGTGTTTGCGCTCCCAATTATAATTAAGAGGCTTGAACTGCTTGTTTCCCCCTTTTTTGTTATTGTTATTATGGTTATGGGGATGGGTTTAGATAATTTATTCTTTTCGCTTTCATTTATAGGGCTTGTGCTTATCTGTTTACTCGGAGCGGCTACGGGCTTTTTGATTCGCTCGTTTTTTTCAAGCAGCGGAAAAATGAAAATACTTTTCATAACAGCCGGGATTTTGGTGTTTTTATTACCCGTTTCACACGCGGCATATACTTTTTTCGGTTTTCCTCTTCACTGCATGTCCGTTAACAAAAAAGTAATTGAATACGCAGCGGAAAACTATCCCGGTTTTGATTTAACGGTAGGACGCACAACTTATGACTGGTTTTTTTCATGCTATGAAACAAAAATCTACGATAAAAAAGACGAGGATATATATTTTTGGATTCAATATGAACCCGGTGTTTTCATGTTGCATCCCGAATCATTTAATGTGGTTAATTTGCCGTAAATGTCTGCGTATGCGTGAATAACTATTGGGAGCTTTAAGCTTCGGCAGCCATAAGTTCCTTAATTCCAATTACTTTATACATCGGAATGTCGGTATCGGAAACAATAGATTCTATAGATTTCCCTTTGCGAAGCATGCGCATTATTAAATCCTTAACATACTCTTCCCTGCCTTTCTCTATGCCATCTTCCCTGCCTTCTTCATACCCGTCCAGCCTGGCGGCTTCTTTTGCGAGTTCTTCATCATATTCGTATTTAAACATATTAACCAACTCCTCTTTTTCAAGTTTATCTAATATTTCCGTTAATATACCTTCCCTTTTACAATAGTCGCAAGCTAACCTTATCGATTCCCCTAATTTTTTCCCACTGCCGCGGTACTCGCGCTCTTTTGCCACAAGTATTGAATAGCCCCTTAAATCCTCGTTTTTTCCATTATTTCAGGGCTTTCGCCATAGTTTACGTCAATGATGTTGGTTACAAGCTCCAGCGGCGGCGTTTCGCCCTCTTCCAAACCGATAAACGCGTCCGAAAGCCTTATTTGCTTATCGGGCGGTTTTTTCTTGCCGTTGTAGAGTATGTAAAATTCCGGCTTAGGAAGCATTATGCGCCTTTCCCTATACAGGGCACTTCCGAGCTTGCAGTGTGTTTCATAAAAAAGAAGCAGATATTGAAGCATACGCAGCGGCATGTTCATATTTAGCGTTGATTGATGCTCCAAAAAAACCACCAAACGCCCGTTAATTAAAAAAGACAAATCGTTTCTTAGCTTACTTGAGAGTTGAAACTTTAAGCAATATCGTACTCCTGAGAATCCGCAGATTCACGTTGAGCTTCCTTAATTAAATTGATTATGCCAAATTTCGAAGCAGAACCAAAGTGCTTAAAAATAGTTTTGCGCATATAATCAGCGGTTGATGCCTCTGATGGAATTACATT
>JAISVZ010000184.1 GCA_031271295.1 Clostridiales bacterium
AAAGAGCCGCCGCCGCGCCCAACAATAATGCAATCCGCCTTGCCCCATTCGTTAACCAAATCAATTGCGCGGGCAATTTGCGCCGCCGCGCCTTCGCCCTGAACCAAAACCGGTACAACCGTAATTTTTATAAGACGGTTGCGCCTTCTGATAATCTGAATAATATCCCTTACCGCCGCGCCGCTTTTGCTTGTAATTACGGCAACACAGCCAACGTATTCCGGTATTGGCTTTTTGCGCGAATCGTCGAACAAACCCTCCGCCAAAAGTTTCTGCTTTAGCTTTTCAAACTCCAAAAATAAATTTCCGGTACCGGCTTTTTGCATAGCGTCCGCGTAAAGCTGAACATCTCCAGTTTTATCGTAAACGGAAACTCTGCCGGTTATAATCACCTTCATACCGTTTTCGGGCCTAAATGTTAAGCCATACGCCGCTGATTTAAACATTACGCATCTTAGCGCCGCGTATTCGTCCTTCACGGTAAAATACAAATGCCCGGAGGGGTGGTTTTTGAAATTCGAAATTTCCCCCAAAACGCTGATAAAGTTTAAAACTAAATCTTCCTCTAAAACGGATTTAATATAGGAATTTATTTGACGGACGGTAAATACGCTCTTTTCCATAAAACTCCCTGTACGATATTATTTTGCTTTGAGCGGCTGGCGTTCCGCAAACTCCTCTATTGTTTTTCCGGCAGTGATTTAGCCAAGCTTGCCAAAACTCCGTTAACAAACGGGCCGGATTCGTCGCTTCCGTAGGTTTTTGCCAATTCAACCGCTTCGTTTATGGCAACCTTAAGCGGCACGGAATCGCTGTAGCGTATTTCGTACAGGCACAGCCGCAAAACCGCCAAGTCCGCCTTGTTTATGCGGTCCAAATCCCAGCCGTGCAAGTTACCTGCCACAGCCTCGTCAATTTCAGCCAAATGCTCGTAAACTCCGGTAAAGACGCCTGAAATATAATCTTTCTGCTCGTCCCCAATTTCAAGCTCCGGTTTGTCCGCTTTAAGCTGCTCAAAATACATGCTTAACATTTCCCCGGCGCTTTCTTCTTCGTGAAACGGAATTTGATATATCAGCTTAAACGCCGCCTTACGCGTTTCCCTTCGGTTCATACCGCGTCCTCGGCTTCGCTATCGTCGTGCTTTTTTTTGTCAAAATCCACGCCCACAACAAAAACGTTTACTTCCGTAACCTCAAGCGCGGTCATAGTTTCAACGGCGTTTTTAACGTTTTTCTGCACTTCTTCCGCCACATGCTGAATTTTAAAGCCGAATTTTACGTTGATATTAATATCTATTACAGCTTTGTTATCCGTTATTGAAACCTTTACACCCTTGCCGTAGCTTTTTTTGCCGAGCATACTTAAAGGCACCACCGTGCCGTCCGCATCCATTGCCGCCGCGCCCGCAATTACGGAAACAACCTCGTCCGCGATATGGATAACGCTTGCGCAATCGCCGCTTGTTTTGAATTCCGTCATATGAAAACCTCCCGCTTTCTATTATTGAAGTAATATTTATATAGTTTATTCTCAGCTTTTCTCCAGCAATTATTATAGCAGATTTTCGCGTCTTTGCAATTCTCACAAAAAACCGCTTTAAACACTGCTTCAAACACGCTGCAATTTAGGAGGGATCATTAGCATAAATCCTGCTTTTTCATTGATTCAAGAGCTTTTTTTCGCCGCTGTTTTTCCCTGCCGGCAAAATAGATTGCGAACAAAATAACTGTGGGTATGTTGTACAGCAAAAAAACAGATATGATTGTAATAACAAGCGAATGAATACTTTTCGCGGGGCGAACGGCGATTCTTTCCATCGCGTCATCCACCGGGTTTGTTTCATCCGTCACTATTTCCTCCCAAATAATTTCCTCGTTGCCGTAAGTAGTTTGCAGCGTACTGGATTGTGATGTTACCGTGCTGTAAAAGGCGACGCCTAAAACGGAGATAACCGAAATACATAGCGAAATTATAGGGAGAATCAGCCCCAACCATTTATTTTCCTTGCGTGAGAGAAATATTTGCAAAATAACAATCCCCGCAGCGAAAAGTAAAAGAACAAACAAATTTGAAACAATTCTCATTTTACAGCACTCCTTTTTGCTTTTTATATTCGGCAATTAAAATTTTCGCCGTGTCAAAATCAAGTTTTTCGTTAACCGCTAACCGCTTTATTAAGCCAATGTATGGCTCCGCCGCAGTTTCCTCGCTTATTTGTATTTTTTGAATAAGCTTATCAAGCCGCAAACGCACCGTAGGATACGTAACGCCGTAAAGCCGTGCCATTTCCTTTAGCGACCCGGAGGATTGCAGAAATTTTTTTATGAAGGCGATATCCTCGTCTTCAAGGTTCGCAATCCAGTCGGGTACAATTTCTATTGACATTTGTTTAACCTCCTTTTTAATAATATTAAATATAACGTTTAACATTATTAAAGTCAATAGGTTTTTAATCACAAGTGATGCTGTTAGCAATTTGGCATTGACGAAATTTGTGCTGTGTGGCACAATAAAATTGGGTATTTCGAAAAGAATCGTCGCGAAGGCAGCTATACGCACGCGAGCAAAGATTTAACAAGAAAGTCACTTGGCAAATCTTCACGTGCCTTAATATATCTAACACAAAAGCAGAGGATAAGGCGAGTTTTGGGAGAATTATATGAGGCGTAAATATTTTATTACCGCATTTTTAATGACAACTATAGCAAGCCCGCTTGCTTTAAACATAATGTTGTTGCCGCCCATTTTGGGTTTGCCAACTTTATCCGGGCTGTTTGAGCCGCTAAGCGAGCTGCACAGTGCCATACCGGATTTTTTAGAGATACTGTTAAGCATATTTTTGTATATCAGCGTGCCCGGTTTTCTTTTTTTATATATGTGGTACGTATTCATCAAAAAATCGGTTTTTTCGGTTAAGGTGAGCGAAAACAGCACTGAGGGGACAACTGTTGACGCGGGTAAAGCTTTCGCGCCGATAATAGCGGGCAAGGTCTATTTTATTTTAATATGGATAATCACTTTCGGCGCGTCGGGTTATCTAATGGATGCAACCGCGTCTCATTTTTTTGCCGCGCTTGCGTTTCCGTATTTACTTGTGAACGCTGTACTTGATTTTGGGGGGATTATTGAGTTTTTTCCCGTTGTTGTAATTGCGGAAACTGCCGTAATTTTCTTCGTCTTTCTTTTCGCGAAAATCCGTACAAAATCAAGGTTAATATATGGCAAAAAAAGATTAATACCCATTTCGGTTATTGTTGTAATTTTTGCTGTGATTGGGCTTCAGTTTTACGGCAAATCTCAGCGCGTATTATCTGCGGATTCTTCGATACAGCAATTTCGCGAGATGGACAATATATATTTTATTGAAAAAGAATTCGGGCGTCCGCTTGAGGTTGGAAATAAGTTTACGAAGTTAGACGAACCGGCGGAAATTGAGATAAAAGCCGATTACCCAATACTTGACGGCGCAACGGCAGCGTACCCTGTTTACGCGGCAATGGCTCAGGAAATCTACATAGGTTTGGACGTTGATACATTTGGCGAATATGTATCGTGTTCAAAAACGGAAGCGGCATATAAGCATCTTGCGGAAGGAAAAGCAGATATCTTTTTCGGTGCGCAGCCCTCAGATGAACAAATGGCATATGCAAATTCAAAAGGGTTGGAGTTGGTTAAAACGCCTATCGGGAGGGAGGCGTTTGTTTTCTTCGTAAACGCGGATAACCCCGTAAACTCGCTTACAACCGAGCAGATACAAAATATTTATCAGAAAAAAAGCACCAACCGGAAAAGCTTCGGAGGAAATAACGAAAAAATAATTCCGTTTCAGCGTCCGGGGAATTCGGGAAGCCAAACGATAATGGAAGATGTGGTAATGAAGGGAAAGTTTTTGCCGGAACCTTTGATGGAGGAAAACGCGGGGTCAATGGGCGGGATAATAGATGAAGTGGCGCTGTCAATGGGCGGGATAATACATGAAGTGGCGCTGTACAGAAATTACACGTCCGCGATAGGGTACTCGTTCCGCTATTTCGCGACGCAAATGAACCCGAATGTAAATGTGAAGCTGTTAGCAATTGACGCAACGTTGCCAACGGTCGAAAATATCCTAAACGGAACGTATCCGCTTACTGTGGATGTTTACGCCGTTACGGCAGGGCAGCCGGAAGGAAATGCGAAAGAACTTATAGACTGGATTTTAACTGAGCAGGGGCAGAGGTTTGTTGAAAAGTGCGGATATGTTGGGTTATGATTTACGCAAAGCACTCCTGTTTTATACTCATGGCTAAAAACAAACAAGGGTTATTTTCGTCCCAGAGCAAGGGAAACACTTCCAAAGGTTTAAACCCCATAGCCTGATAGAACAATCTTGTTTTATCGTAGCTTTTGCTCTCCCTTGACGAATCAAGAGTTTTTACCGTGAGAAATTCCATTTTGTTTTTTTCGCAGTATTTAACGCAATGCTCAATTAACTCCCTGCCGATTCCTCGCCTGTGGTATTCGCTTAAAACCCCCATTACCGGAATCTCGGATGTGAAAGGATTATGTACCTTTATCGCAGCAAACCCTACAGGTTCTCCATTGTCGTACGCGGCGTAAAACGGCATGGACTGAACCTGATTTACGTAATCGGTAATGCCGGATTCCATGCCGAACCAGTTCGGCAAAGCACGTAATATGCTGTTACATATTTGTGATTTCTCGCTTGAAATTGCGACCTCTTCTATTTTAATCAATGAAATCAACCTCCGATATGAAAAATTTAATCCGGAAAGCCAAACGTTGTTTAGCCTTTTTTGACGATGAAATTTCCCGTAGTGTTTAAAACTATTATAAAGCCGTTTAAAGCAAATTACAAAATAAAAAATGATTATATTGGAAATTTGGGCGATATATCAATTAAGTCATCTTGAAGCATTCATTCTAAATAATGTTGATTTTGTGCTGAAAACGTAATACAATGACTGCGAGGTGACATTCCATGAATAAAAACGAAACCCTGCATATCCGCGTTAATGACGCAGTGAAGTCAAGCGCGGAAAAAACGCTTGAGATGCTTGGCCTTTCCATTTCCGAAGCGGTTAATATGTTGCTCTATCAAATCGCAATTGATGGTGGTTTGCCCTTCAGCGTAAGTTTGCCTGTAGCTCCGGATAACGTAACCGTTAGAAGCAATGAAGAAATGTATGAAAAACTAAACATTGGAGCGCAACAAATTCATGAAGGGAAAGTAATCGACGCTGATATTGTCATAGCGCGATTAAAGAACGAATATGGTTTTTAAGGTTGATTTTTCATAGCAGGCATTTGCGGATTTTTCCGAAATTGTAAGATATATCAGCGAGGAACTGTGCAATCCGCAAGCTGCCGAAAGATTCTGCAAATCTGTAGAAGACAAACTCAGAATGCTCCATGAACATCCGTACATGTTTCCGTTGCACCAAGATGAAACACTTCGCAAGTTAGGTTATACTCTGCGGTTATAGATAATTTTATGATGTTTTACCTTGTCAATGATGAAAATACATAGGTAAGCATAGCAAGAATCCTTTATAGGAGAGGTGATGTATGACGGCAGAAATTAAAATAAGACTTACCCGTGATTCTGTCTGCATGGGTGATGATGTAGATGATCACACAAAAAACATCGTAGTAAATCCAAAGCATGACGCAGCAAAAACTATGATGTGCATTGCTAAAGAATATCTTCCGAGTGTTGCAGGGTATGGTCACATTTGGGATTGCATCTTAAATGGAGTAAAATGCGCTACAATAAACGGAAATTGCAAAAGCTTAACTCTTATATCTGAGATTACTTTTACAGATGCAAATGATTTGCGCTTCAAGTATCATTCCGCCAATTATTAAGGTTATTTTATAAGGAATTGTGGGCGTAAAATTATTAGGAATACGACCGTATTATGTACCGCCCAATAACTTACGCATATACAGTCGTAATAATAAAGATTGCGGTAAGAATTTCCGTGAGCGTATAGTTAAACACCTATTTTGCGCTGCTATTTCATGGCGGCAATATTGCGCATCCGTTATTACTTTCCATTTATACACACCTTTAGCCGCCGGTAAAGAATATGCATGGATAGGCTTCGGTGCAAATTATATCGCTTGTCGATATATTTGCGCCGAAGCCTATCTATACCCTTGCCGAATAGCCTACAAAGTGCGGGCAATGCGTCTTGCTCCGGTTAATTCGGCAGTCGGTAACTGCCGATTCCTGTTCACCAAATACTATCTGCGTGTTACTCTTCAAAAAAATTATGTCATGTGTCAGTTAGCCCCCCGCAAGCCCCGCTTATATCTCCGAAAGCGCAATAACCGGCAAATCCTTCTCCGCAAGCCCCAGCACCATAATATCGCTCAGCGCGTTTGCGGTTTCAAGCGAGGTTATTACCGTAACGCCGGATTCCGCCGCTACCCTTCTTATTTTAAACCCGTCGGAGCGCACATTGTTGCCTTTGCTTGGAATATTTATTACAAGGCTTATAAACCCGCTTCGGATAATATCCAAAATATTCGGCACGCCTTCGCTAATTTTTTTAACAATCGCCGCCTCTATTCCGTTTTTGAGTAAAAATTCCGCCGTGCCTTGCGTTGCCATTAATTTTGCGCCCATTTCGGTTAGTTTTTTGGCAACCGGAATAAAACCCTGCTGGTCTATCGGGCTTATTGTTGCCAAAATATAATCGCCGCTTTTCGGGATTGTGGTTTTTGCCGCTACAAAACCCTTGTACAGCGCTTCGGCGTATGTTTTGCCAAGCCCTAAAACCTCACCTGTGGAACGCATTTCCGGCCCTAACGAAACTTCAACTTCCGGCAATTTTTCCGTTGAGAAAATGGGAACCTTAACCGTTACAACATCCGGAATTTTCCCTATCGCCTCCGTTATGCCCTGCTGCTTTAAACTTGTGCCGAGCATTGCCTTTGTTGCCAAATCAATAATATCTATCCCCGTAACCTTGCTGATATACGGAACCGTGCGTGACGAGCGCGGGTTAACCTCTATAACGTAAAGCTCGCTTTTGTATTCTATAAACTGTATGTTTATCATTCCCACAACTTTTAACGCAACCGCCATTTTTTTGGTTACTTCAATAATATCCTCTTTAATTTTATCCGATAAATTCTGCGACGGATACACAGAAATGCTGTCGCCCGAATGCACGCCCGCGCGTTCTAAATGTTCCATTATGCCGGGGATAAAAACGTCCGTTCCGTCCGATATCGCGTCAACCTCAATTTCGCGCCCGTTTAAATAACGGTCTATAAGCACCGGGTTTTTCGAATCCTTCGCGAAAGCTCCCGCCAAGTATTTTTCAAGCGTTTGCCTGTCGTAAGTTATTTCCATTCCCTGCCCGCCCAAAACATAACTTGGGCGCACAAGCACCGGGTAGCCGATTTCCTCGGCAAAGCTTATGCCGTCCGCCAAATTCCAAACGCCGCGCCCTTTTGGACGTTTTACGTTTAAGCTCTCAAGCAGGGCGTCGAACTTTTCCCTGTCCTCGGCGACGTCTATTTGCTCCGGTTTGGTGCCGTACACCGGAATATCCATCTCGCGCAGAAATTTTGAAAGTTTAATTGCCGTCTGCCCGCCAAACTGCAAAATTACGCCGTCCGGTTTTTCCGTTTCAACTATGTTTAAAACGTCCTCTTCGGTTAAAGGCTCGAAGTAAAGCTTGTCGGCGGTATCAAAATCCGTACTTACGGTTTCCGGGTTGTTGTTAACAATTATTGTTTCAATTCCCGCTTTTTTAAGCGCGTAAATGGAATGGACGCTGCAATAGTCAAACTCTATGCCCTGCCCAATTCGTATGGGCCCCGCTCCTATTACCATAACCTTTTTGCCGTTTGACGGGTTCGCTTCGTTTTCCGTATCGTATGTGGAATAATAATACGGGGATACCGCGTCGTATTCACCGGCGCAGGTATCAACCATTTTGTACACGGGTTTAAGCGAAAACTCCACGCGTTTTTTGTAAATTTCCTGCGGCGAAACTTGCATTAAATCCGCCATGCCCTTATCGGAAAAGCCCATTATTTTGTAACGCTTCAAGGTTTCAAAGTCCAAATCCGAAATTTCAAGCGTTCGGAGTTTTTCCTCCATATCCACAATATTTTTAATTTTTTCAATAAAAAACGCGTCCATGCCCGTTGTTTTGCAGACGTTTTCCACCCTGTAATCGCGCCTGAGCATTGCGGCTATATGGAAAAGCCGCTCGTCGTCCGCGGCTACTACGCGCTTTTTAAGTTCGTCTATTGAAAGCTGCCTTGTGGATTTTAAATCCAGCGAATACTGCCCTATTTCAAGCGAACGCACACCCTTTAAAAGCGCCTGCTCGAAGGATGAACCTATTGCCATAACCTCGCCCGTTGCCATCATTTTTGTGCCGAGCTTGCGTTTTGCGCCGAAAAATTTATCAAACGGCCATTTGGGGATTTTAAGCACAACATAATCCACAACCGGTTCGAAACACGCGGTTGTTGTGCCGGTAACCTCGTTTTTAATTTCGTCCAGAGTGTAACCCATTGCGATTTTCGCGTTTACCTTTGCGATAGGGTACCCCGTTGCCTTAGACGCAAGCGCCGAAGAACGGCTTACGCGCGGGTTAATTTCAATTACCGCGTACTCGAAGCTGTTCGGGTTTAGCGCGAACTGCACATTGCAGCCGCCTTTAATTTCGATTTTATCAATAATTTTTATCGCTGCGTTTCTGAGCATATTAAATTCTTTAAGCGCCAAGGTTTGCGCCGGAGCAACGACTATTGAATCCCCGGTATGCACGCCAACAGGGTCCACATTTTCCATCGAGCAAACCGAAATGCAGTTGCCCGCGCCGTCCCTTATAACCTCAAACTCAATTTCCTTCCAGCCCTTAATGCTTTTTTCAATAAGCGCTTGGCTTACCCTGCTTAAATGCAGCCCCTGGGTTAAAATTTCGCGGAACTCTTCCTCGTTTTCAGCAATGCCGCCCCCCGTGCCGCCCAAAGTATACGCCGGGCGGATTATTACCGGGTAGCCGATTTTCCGCGCCAAATTAACTCCGTCGTCCAAATTTGTAACGATACCGCTTTCAACGCTCGGTTCGTTAATGGAATCCATGAGTTTTTTAAACTTATCCCTGTCCTCGCCCTGTTCAATTGTTTCTATGCTGCTGCCGATTACGCGCACGCCGTATTTATCCAAAATCCCCAAATCGTAAAGCTCGCAGGATATGTTAAGCCCCGTTTGCCCGCCCATTCCGGCAATAATACAGTCCGGCTTTTCTTTTACAATAATTTTTTCAACAAATTCCAGCGTAAGCGGTTCAATGTATGTGTAATGCGCAACGCCCAAATCCGTCATAATTGTTGCGGGGTTGGAGTTTATAAGCACAACCTCTATACCCTCTGCTTTAAAGGCGTTGCACGCCTGAGTGCCGGAATAATCAAACTCCGCCGCCTGCCCAATTACAATTGGCCCGGAACCTATAACAAGAACTTTTTTAATACTTAAATCTTTAGGCACCTATAAACACTCCTTCTATCTGCAATTTAAAATCGTTATATATAAAGCCCGTGCCGCCAACAATATCCTCGCCGTCGGGGATAAACGAAACTCCCTCCAGCGGGAAAATTTTGTGCTTTATTCCGGCTATTGTGCCGTCGCTTAAATTTGTGTAGGTTACTTCAAAATCCTCGCCAGCGCCGTCTATATAATAGGATTCGTGCTGGGTTGTGATGTATATTTTGCTCGTTCCCGCCCCTTTTACAGGGTGGTTGCTGCCGTTACGCCCGTATTTAAGCGGCTTTACCGTTAAACCGCACGCCCTTGCCGCTATATTTTGCCCAAGCCCTATTCCCAAAACAGGCAAACGCCCCAAAAGCCGGGCGACAGTTTTTTCCGCCTGCCCGGTTGAAACCGAAAAACCGGGGCCGTCGGATAATATAAGAGCTTGTATTTCGGATTTTAAAATGGTATCGGCGGGAGTTTGCGCCGGAAAAACCGTAACCTTAAAATCCTTATTTATAAGTGTGCGCAAAAAGCACATTGTTACCCCAAAATCCAAAACGGCAACGTGGTTTGTGCCGCTTCCCACAGTGTACTCGTTTTTTGTGGATATTTCGCCAACGGTATCCGGTTCGGCGTAGCCTTCAAACATTTGCTTTGCGGTTTTATCATCAATATCACGCGCGGAAATTATCGCCTTCATCTTGCCGTGATTTTTAATTTGCTTGGTTATTTGCCTTGTATCCACCCCTTCAAGCCCTACAACTTTGTTCTGCTTTAAAAAACCCGCAAATTCCATCTCGCAGCGGAAGTTGTTCGGCTTTTCGCATTTTTCGCGCACAATAACCGCCTTTACGCGGGAATTTAACGCTTCCATATCGTCTAAAATTATGCCGTAGTTGCCTACGAGCGGATATGTCATTACAACTATTTTGCCCGCGTACGCAGGGTCCGTTAAAACCTCCTGATACCCAACAACATTGGTTACAAAAACAATTTCGCCTATAACCTCCGCTTGATACGCAAACATATTTCCGGTAATTCTTACTCCGTTTTCGAGTATTACTTGCGCGTATTTCATTTTCCCAACTCCCGAAATTTAAATTTATTGGTAACCGAAGGCGCAGCATTTGCCTTAATATAGCAAATGTTCACGCTTTCAGCTTAACGCGTTAAGAATTTCATCCTTCATATCAATTGCCGCCTGCCTTGCGCAAAGCGCGAATTCCTCTTGCGTATACCTTTCGGCGTATTTTGCGCTTTGATGCGCGGCAATTATCCCTCTGGAGGAATTTATAATTGCGCCTGTAATTCCTTCGCTAAAATAATTTTTCATATCCTGCGCCGTACCGCCCTGCGCACCGTAACCGGGCACAAGGAAAAAGGTGTTAGGCACAAGATTTCTTATTTTCTTTGCCTGCTGCGGGTATGTTGCGCCAACAACCGCGCCTATTTGGCTGTAGCCGCTTTCGCCTATTAAATTTAAGCCCCATTTTTCCACAAGCTTTGCGACAATTTCATAAATCGGTTTGCCTTCGCTTTCAATATCCTGAATTTCCGAACCCGAAGGGTTAGAGGTTTTAACCAACATAAACAGCCCTTTGCCGTACAGTCGGCAATTTTTAATAAACGGCTGTACCGAATCCGTCCCCAAATACGGGTTAAGCGTAATAAAATCCTCTTTAAAAATTTCATATGTTTGCCCGTCGATATCCACGCGCCCAATATGCGTGTCGGAATACGCCTCCGCCGTGGAAGCAATATCGCCGCGTTTGATATCGCCTATTACAACAAGCCCTTTTTCCTTGGCGTAGGCGACTGTTTTGATGTAGCTTTCAATTCCGTCCGCGCCGTATAGTTCGTACATTGCAATTTGAGGTTTTACGGCGGGAACGATATCGGCGGTTGCGTCTATAATAGCTTGGTTAAAGGCGTAAAAGCATTCCGCCGCCGCCTTTGGCGTTTTTCCGTACCTTTCAAACATTTCCTCCTTAATAAAACCGGGTACGAAGGAAAGCTTAGGGTCAAGCCCAACTACGGAAGGGTTTTGCTTTTCTTTTATTTTGCTGATAAGAACGTCAATCATTAAAATCTCTCCTCTTTGCAACAGTTAAAATATGCCGAAGGCGAGCGGCAATTCGCTTATTGTATATTCTACCCTGCCCGAAACGGAAAATCCGTTAAAGGGAGTATTTTTCGACTTGGATTTAAACTCCGAGGAATTTAGTACATATTCCGCGTTCGGGTTTACAATTGTAATATCCGCTGGGTAATTTTCCTGTATTACGCCCCTGCCGGTTTTAAGAATTTTCGCCGGGTTGCAGCTCATTTTTTCCGCAAGCTGAAGCGGAGTTAATATTCCTGTTTTAACAAGGTAGGTGTAACTTAGCGGAAAACTTGTTTCCAACCCCACAATTCCGTTTGCCGCGTCTTTAAACGCTGTGTTTTTTTCAAAAACGGCGTGCGGCGCGTGGTCGGTTGCAATGCAATCAATCGTGCCGTCCCTAAGCCCTTCAATTATCGCGGCTTTGTCGCTTTCGCTCCTTAAAGGCGGGTTCATTTTGTAGTTTGCGTCGGTTCCGTCAACGTCGTTTTCCGTTAAAATAAAATGGTGCGGCGCGGCTTCGGCGGTAACGTTTACTCCCTGTTTTTTTGCCTCGCGGATAGTTTCAACACTTTCGGCAACGCTTACATGGCATATGTGAAGCGCCGCGCCGGTTTCCCTCGCCAAAGCAATATCCCTCGCAACAACGGAGTATTCCGATTTCGCCGATATCCCTTTAAGGTTTAATTCCTTGGCTCTTGCGCCCTCGTTCATAACGCCGCCCGCTGCAAGCGAAATATCCTCGCAGTGCGAAAGCATCGGGATTCCGTATTTTTTGCATAGGATAAACGCGGCTTTTAAAATGTTCTCGTCCGCTACGGATTTGCCGTCCTCACTTAGCGCTTTAACACCGGCTTTTACCATTTCTTCAATATCCGAAAGTTCCCTGCCGTCCATGTTTTTTGTAACGCTGCCGCAGGGGATTACGTTCACGGAACTTGTGAAGTTTTCGGGTGTCGGCGGATTCGCTAAAGTTGCGGAACTATCTGGTTCCGGCGGATTCGCCAAAGCTGCGGAACTATCGGGTGCCGGCGAACTTGCGGCTTTTACGGAATTCGCGGCTTTTGCTTTTTCAACAATATAGCGCACAACCTTCGCGTTATCCGTAACCGGGTTTGTGTTTGGCATTACGCAAACGCTTGTAAACCCGCCCGCCGCCGCCGCCGCGATACCGGTAAAAATATCTTCCTTGTATTCAAAACCGGGGTCCCTAAAATGGACGTGGATATCCGTAAAGCCGGGGAAAACCCACAACCCGGAAGCGTCTATTACGGTGTTTGCCGGAAATGATATATTGTTTGCTATTTTTTCTATAACCGAACCTTTTATTAATATATCCGTAACGGAATCGAACCCGGAGGCGGGGTTTAAAACTCGTCCGTTTTTAATTAAAACCGTGTAATCCGATGTCATTTAAAATTAATCCTGCCTTTCTGCGCCGCGCCTGCGCAAACGCGGTTTATTTCCTTGCTATAGCCGTTCATTTTGTAATTTTTGTTCTTTTGCAATTACCAAAATTTTATCGCAAAAAAAAACAACAAAAATAGTGAATTCACATTTTTATTGTTTTGGGGAAACTTATATTTAATTTGCCGGATAAAATATTTGTGCCTTGGAAAATTTCTAAATTTAACATCTCAAAATTCAATATTTCCCGCCTAAACGGGTTTGTTTTCTTCGTAAGCAAGTGAAGCATAATACCGCCCCTTGGGAGCTTTCGCGCCCGGTTTTTATTTGCCGCATATCTTATCATTTAATGTTTGGTATGTCAACAGAAAATTAAAGCAGGAAATTTTGCCGCTTCGAAAGGCAGAATTCGCCAACCACGGGTGTTCCTTGCACGCAAGCGTAAGTATTTCCTCTACGCTGCTATTATCCGCGTCGCCTCTGCTTATAGCAAACACATAGCTAACATCTCTGTAGGTGAGACGTGTTATTTTAACGTTCTTCCCTTTTTCTTTAAGGTATTCAAGCCTCTCCGGATTCCCGTATATTTCCTCTTGCGCATCAATTGCTTTTACTCCGTATTTTTTTTCGAAAAGGTTTAGCGCACGTTTATCCCTTTCACGGCTTTTTCGTTCCTTACTTTCCTTCAAAAAATTTTTAAACATTCTTACTCCCCTTGTTTAATCCAAACTAACCGGCTTGTATTGTTTTGCTTTTTCCTCCAAGCGCTTGGTAAAATCATATTCTCAAACTTCGCAGATAAAAAATCTTAATTTAGATTCCTGCCGGGGTGAGCTTTTTGTCCGCCCGGTTTCCGGCTACTATGTTCTCGCAAGTTTGGTACGCGTTTAAAGCCGTCTGTGCTCGGCGGCTTAGATGAATTTCCGGAGTTTTTATTAATTTGGTTACTAAGTCTAAAGACTTCCGCATTTAATTTTTGCTGTTGTATTCTTCTTAAAATTGTGGAATACTAATAACAGCAAACAACGAAAGGGGCTATTTCATGCCAACTATTAAACCAATCTCGGATATGAGAAATTATAATGAAGTTTTGCGCAATATTGACGTGGGTTCTCCTGTTTTTCTCACTAAGAACGGGCGGGGACGGTACGTTATTACCGATATTAAGGAATATGAGCAGCAGCAGGCGGAATTTAAGCTTCTCTCGGAGCTTTTGAAAGCCGAAGCATCAGTAAAGGAGAAAGGCTGGGTTTGCGAAGAAGAAGCCGACGCCATGATTTCTGACCTATGAAACTGAGACTTGCACCCGAAGCGGTTGAAGATATTACCGGAATCAAGCAGTATATACGCGAAGAACTTGGGAATCCCTCCGCCTCCAATCAAATTGCCGGAAAAATTGTTAAATCCAATAAACAACTTAAAGCTTCGCCATACATCGGAGCGCTTCTGCGCTCAAAAGTGTCGTTTGAAACAACAATGCGTTTTCTTGTAACAGGAAATTACCTAATTTTTTATGATGTCAATGAAAAAGAGAGCTTCGTTGAAATTACCAGTATTCTCCACGGAAAACGCAATTTCATTAAAATTCTTTTTCAAGCAGACGAGGTTTCAGATTAAAGGAACACCGTTCCTCTCCCCACCTTTACTGCATGAGCCATGTATTCTTCGATTGCCTTAACTCTATCCATCCTGTTTCGGGCAATTTCAACTTCGCGCCGAAGCTGTAAAGACTCTAAAAATATTTCATAACCTTTCCATGAAACCTTTTCGTATTTTGAAATAAGATTTGAAAATCCTCTGAATCCTCTTTGACGGCTTTCCAAGTTCCATGCACTATCTGCCGTTACCTCAATCATTGCCCCGGCTAAAAACATCCGCCCAAAATACGTCAAAGGATTTATAAAATATTCCAAAGGGTTATCAAAGAATTTTGAAGGGCTTATTTCCGGGCATCCTGTGAACGGCGCAATAACCGAATCCGGAAAGTTAAGATAACATATCTCTTTTGCTTTGTCATAATCATTTGTGCGAATAACTATATCAATATCGGACGGTTTTACATCAACACCGCGTAAAGCGTCGCCAACACTGCCAACAACATACCATTCAATTCTGTATTTACTAAATTTTTGCGCCAACATCTGCAAAGGTTGTTTCCAATCAAAACCAGAAAGCGACGAATCAAACATCACCTGTCCCAACCGGCTGAAATTGCTTTTAACAAGCTCTTTTTCATGCTGATTAGAAAACGCGCTTTGCGGATACGACAAAAGGAATTTATCACCTGTTTTTCTCCAAGCCATGTGCTGAATAACATCTTCAAGCTGTGAATTCTCTACGTCCTCAACACAGAAGACAAGAGCCGAGTTTGTTTCATAACAATAACACTTCACTCCGATTCCTCGCTCTCGGTAAAGATATTTGCGTATGCACTGCCTGCTGATTAGCGCAGAATAAACCGTTTGAAATACTCGTCAATTTCACCGCGCATATCATCGCCTACGCGGGCAAAGCAGTTAAGCAGTTCTTCGTAGGTTCCCTCGCCGCCGAGAAAATCCCAAAATTCTTCCGCAATCATAATTTCATGTTTAAAGTCAAATAGTCCCTTCATAGTCCAGCGTTCATAAGGTTTCGGCGCATACGGGTTATAAGGGAACGCTATCAGCGAATGAACTTCCCGTTTGTCATCACTTGAAAGCGCAATAGCTGCCCACTCCAACAAAGTACGCTTAAAACCCAGAAAATTACCTTCATTAAGTTTTGGCAATTTTATGCCAAACAACCATCGTTCTCCGTCCTTATTTTCAAGATATAAATCAACTTTTGTTGCTTTAACTATTTGCACATCTCCTACTAACGATTTACGCAGAAGTTCAATTTCATTCGGCTTATTTGGCTTAGACTTGCTGGAGCGGAGCAAATCAAGTATTTCTGTGATTACCTGCCGATTTTGATCAAATATAACATTACCAACAACGTATTGCGCCGCAGCTTTAGCAAATCTTTCACTTGCGATAGTTAGCGCTACCGGTCCAAATATTGAAATCCCGAAGGAGATGTTCAAAGAATGTATAAATGAAAACAAAGCCATCCGGTCTTTTCCGATAAGCCTGTAGTGAAACGGCATTTCTTTGATTTTCGGGGTGTAATTATTAAGTTTGTTCCTCAAGCAATTCGCAATAGTTTTTTCTATACGTTTACACATTTCGCTTGTCATGATTAATTTACCTCACAAGATGAACCATTGTTTCGGAATAAACTGTCTAATCTTTGCATTAAGCGCCGAAACATAAACAACAATGGCATTTATACCGCATTCATTTACATGTACCATTGCCGCGCAAGCACGGAAAATAATGGTGTTGCACAATTATTGTAACACAGCGATCTTACTTGTCAAGCCGTTTCGCGCGGCTTGAATCCTCAAATTTACTAAATTTCGCGCACGGCAAAAAGCGGCGGGCATCCGCCCGCCGCTTTTTGCCGCCTAAACACCCCAAAAGCTAAATGCGCATATACATTGTAACCGCGCTCTTGTCGTCCCCATCGGGAATTTCAATAATTCCGTTTTTATAAGCGTAACGCATTAAAACGCAAATAAACGATTCCAACACGGACGCTGCCGTTTCAATACTGCTGTCCTTTTTGAATTTACCGGGCAAAAACGAGAAAACCGTATCATGTACCGCGTCGTAACATTTTGCTAAAATTTCGTATGCGCTGCCCTCGTAAATTTCGCCGACAATTTCGCCGACAATTTCGTGATACCGTGAAAGCTCTTTCTTTTCGCTTTCGTTAAAAACAGGAAATCTCGGTTTAATCTCATCACTGTGTGTCCTTTTGGGTTTGCGCGTCTATTATTACGAAATTTGTTTCATAGCGGCCGTCTTTGCGCTACGTAATCAATTCGCTCTCAAGCAGGTTTATCAATTCGTCCTCAATATAAGGCGCCGCTATGCCCAGCGCAAGGCTTAATTCTTCAATCGTTGACGGATTATTATACGCTTCCAGAGCTATATTTTTTGCAGCCAGCCTTTGCATCAGGTTCCACGGTCTGCCAAGCAGGAACTTCTGCGGAGAATATGCAGGATATTTTCTTCAACGGTTTCGCCGCCCGGTATTTCGGAATAATCAAAAATATCGTCAATTTCGAATTTTGACAATTTAACCGCTTTGGTTTTGCACCAACGGGCATATCTTTTTTTATAACCGTCAACATCCAAGCGTTAAAATTCTCCGGTTCGTACCCATTTTTCAGCATTCGCACAATTTCCAATGCCGTCTCCTGTACGAGTTCCTCCGCCTCATGCGGATTACCTGTTTTTTTCAGAGAAAAATAAAACAGCTTTTGCAATTTTTCTTTGTCCAATACTGCATCACTCATAACAAATACAACAGCAGTGCGCCGTATTTGTCATGAAAACCGCAAGCGAAGAAATGCGGCGTAAAATTTGTGTTCCCCGCAAAAACGGTGTATATTGTGTATGAAAAACGCAAGCATTATAAAAAAAGAAAGCGGGGATTACATTGGCATTTATTCCTAATCTTAATGAGGCGCGCGGCATTTTGCAAAAGTACAACGACGAACCTTTCCACCTAAAACACGCGGAAACAGTATCCGGTGTAATGGGATATTTCGCGGCGAAATACGACCCGGCGCGGGAGGATTTTTGGCGCACGGTTGGAATGCTGCACGATGTGGATTTTGAAAAGTATCCGGAATTGCACTGCGTAAAAGGCGAGGAGCTTCTTCGCGAAAACGATGTTGACGAAGAGGTTATTGCGTCGGCAATGAGCCACGGATACGGGGAAACCGGCAGCAAATACGAACCGGAAAAGTTCATGGAAAAGGTTCTTTTTGCTATAGACGAACTTACGGGGCTTATTGGCGCGGCCGCCCTTATGAGGCCAAGCAAAAGCGTATCGGATTTGGAAGTGTCAAGCGTTAAAAAGAAATTTAAGGACAAACGTTTTGCGGCGGGCTGTTCGCGGGAAACAATAAGTAAAGGCGCGGAGCTAATGAACATGCCGCTGGACGAGGTAATTGAGCAAACAATTCTCGCCATGAGGATTATTGAAGCCGGTTCAAAGTAAGCTGGCCGCGCGGTGGAAAACCGCCGCGCTACTTGCTTATGCATCCAAAGGTTTGCCGCGCGGGAAAACCAACGCGCTGCTTGCCTATGCGCCTATGGGGCATCCAAAGGAGGAATTTTAATGTGGATTTTATATGCTTTGCTCTCTGCGGTTTTCGCCGCGTTAACGTCCATCCTCGCGAAAATCGGAATCGAAAATGTAAACTCAAATTTGGCGACGGCGGTAAGAACCATGGTTGTTTTAGTTATGGCGTGGGGTATTGTTTTTTTTACCGGCAGGCATAACGAAATTACGAATATCGGGCAAAAAAGCTGGATATTTTTAATATTGTCCGGTTTGGCGACGGGGCTTTCCTGGCTGTTTTATTACAAGGCGCTGCAAATTGGCGACGCGTCCAAGGTTGTGCCGGTTGATAAATTCAGCGTGGTGATAAGCATGGTTCTCGCCTTTTTTATTTTAGGGGAAAAGGCGGACGCGAAAACCATTATCGGTGGAGCGCTTATTACTGCGGGAACGTTGGCGCTTGTACTGTAAACGGCACCCGGTGTTTGAAACTCTCGCGAACGTGTGTTACAATAAGGTAACTAACCTCAAAACGCGAACCTCGCACCCGCGACCAAAAATCACCGCAAAGGAATGAAAGCTTAATGGATATTTTAAAAATGCTGGAGAAGGAATTTTCCCTCAAACCGTTCCAGGTAACAAACACGGTAACACTTATCGACGAAGGCAACACAATCCCATTTATTGCACGCTACAGAAAGGAACTTACCGGCTCTATAGACGACCAGGTTTTAAGGGAACTTAACGACCGTTTGGTTTACCTGCGCAATTTAGAAGAACGCAAAGAGCAGGTTAAGGCGCACATTGCGGAATTGGAGCAGCTTACCGAAGAAATTGAAAAAGCGCTCGCATCCGCCGCAACATTAACGGAAGTGGAGGATATTTACCGTCCGTTTAAGCCCAAGCGCCGCACAAGGGCAACAATTGCGAAGGAACGCGGGCTTGAGCCTTTGGCGTTAATTTTGCAGCTTCAACAGTTAAAAGAGGATTTGGCGCTTGCCGCCCTGCAATATGCGGATGCCGAAAAGGGCGTATTAACCGCCGAGGACGCCATTGCCGGAGCTATGGATATTATCGCGGAAAACATATCGGACGACGCCAACTACAGAAGCTACATCAGAAAAGAAACCTTTGAAAACGGCTTTGTGGTGTCAAAGGCAAAGGACGAAAACACGGAATCCGTATATGATAATTACAAGGATTTCAGCGAGCCGGTTAAAAAAATCGCGGGGTACCGCGTGCTTGCCATAAACCGCGGCGAAAAGGAAAATTTCCTGTCCGTTAAAATAGAAGCTCCGGTTGATAACATTCTTTCAAAACTGAATTCCTTAATTGTAACCGAAAATATTTACACAAAAAAATATATGCAAGATACCGTGGAGGACGCTTACAAACGGCTTATCGCCCCTTCGATAGAGCGGGATATCAGAAACGAAATTACCGAAAAAGCCGAAGAGGGCGCAATGAAGGTGTTTTCGGAAAATCTGCGTCAGCTTTTGCTTCAGCCGCCTGTTAAGGACAAAACCGTTCTCGCGCTGGACCCAGGCTACAGAACGGGCTGTAAGGTTGCGGTTATAGACGGCACGGGTTTAACGCTTGAAACAGCCGTTATTTACGCCACGCCGCCCAACAACAAAACGGAGGAAGCGAAAAAACTTTTAAAACCGATGATTTTACGCCATAATGTGGAGATAATCGCAATAGGCAACGGCACCGCCTCGCGCGAAACCGAGCAATTTGTTGCAGACATGCTTTCCGAAATAGAAAAAAAGGTGTATTATGTAATAGTAAACGAAGCGGGTGCTTCGGTTTATTCCGCGTCAAAACTCGGCGCGGAGGAATTTCCGGAGTTCGACGTTGCGCTTCGTTCGGCGGTATCCATAGGCCGCCGCCTGCAAGACCCTTTGGCGGAACTTGTTAAGATAGACCCTAAGAGTATTGGCGTTGGGCAGTACCAGCACGACATGAACCAAAAACGCCTTTCGGAAAATTTGGGCGCGGTTGTGGAAACTTGCGTTAACAACGTTGGGGTGGATTTAAACACGGCCTCCCCTTCCCTTTTAAAGTATGTTTCCGGAATAACGCCGACAATCGCTAAAAATATTTTGGAATACAGGAAAGCGAACGGCAGGTTTAAAAACCGCGAGGAAATTAAAAAGGTCAGCAAACTTGGCCCAAAAGCGTTCGAGCAGTGCGCCGGGTTTTTGCGCATACCGGAATCGGATAATTGGCTTGATAATACGGGAGTGCATCCGGAATCCTACGAGGCGGCAAAAAAGCTTTTGCGTGAGCTGAACATTTCATACGGCGATATCCGGGCGGATTCGTTTAAAATGAAGGGCGATGGCAGCGTAAACGCGCTTGCCGAAAAGCTTGACGTGGGTGCGCCAACTTTAAAAGACATTATTAAAGAGCTTGAAAAACCGGGCAGGGATGTTCGCGACGAAATGCCGCAGGTGGTGTTTAAAAGCGGGCTTTTATCCATGGAGCAGCTTGAGGTGGGAATGATTTTAAAAGGAACGGTGAGAAATATCATCGATTTCGGCGTGTTTGTGGATATCGGGGTGCATCAGGACGGGCTTGTGCATATATCGCAAATATCGAATAAATTTATCAAGCATCCTCTTGAGGCGGTAAGCGTTGGGCAAAATGTAGACGTTAAGGTTTTGAGTATAGATGTAAACAAAAAAAGAATATCGTTAACTATGAAGGTGTAAAAAAAATCAGCTTAGGAAAGGCGGTACCAATTTGGCTAATATTGAAAGAAAGTTTAAGATGGACAATTTGCGTTTAGGAATGATCCTCTCAAATGATGTTATTGACGACGAGACGGGAGAAATTATCGCGTTAAAGGACAGACCTGTGGATTTTGACACTCTTGTCAGGTTAAAAGCGTTTTACATGGACGTTATGGACAGAAAACCGGACGGCGGTACGGCAGTTGATATAAGCGAAGAGGATGAAGCTATCCTTTCCGGCTCGATACCGTATCTTCCGGAAAAGGAACGGCAAAATTACGTGGATTTTAAAAATACCTATGTAAGTTCGTTCGAAAAAACCAAAGATCTTTTGGGCGATATCCAAATGGGAGTTTTGCCGGACGTATCCGAATTGGGTTCGGTAACGGACGATATTATTTCCACGGTTCGCCGCAAAAGCGATGTTTTTGCCTACCTTAACTATATGAACTCTCTTGGCAGCTTTGTGTACGACCACAGCGTTTGCGTATCGCTTGTGTGCAGGGTTTTTGCGGATTGGCTAAGGCTTTCAACGGACGAATCGGATACCCTCGCCGCCGCAGGGCTTTTGCACGATATCGGTATGCTTAAAATTGCGGATAACATAGTTAACAAGAAGGAAAAACTTACGCATGAGGAATACATGAAAATTACCATGCACCCCACTTACGGATACAACATGCTTAAGGATTGCGATATTGCGGATGAAATAAAATTCGCCGTATTGCAGCACCACGAAAGGATAGACGCATCCGGTTATCCCAACCGCTTAAAATACGACCAAATTCACCGGTTTGGCAAAATAATAGGGATTGTGGACGTTTTTGCCGCAATGATTTACGACCGGCCGTACCGCGAAAAGTTTGCGCCGTTTGAAGTTATTAAAACCTTTGAACGTGAATTTTTGGGCAAACTCGATACTGAATTTTTGATGGTTTTCCTTCAAAACATAGCATACAATTACATAGACCGTTCCGTGCGCCTTTCAAACGGTAAAATAGGAACAATTGTGTTCATCAACAAAGCGCAGTGCAGCGCGCCTATAATTAAACTTGAGGACGACAACTACATTGATTTAATGTTTGACAAAACGGTGCAAATTGCGGAGGTATTATAGGAAATGCTGGTCGCGCGGGAAAAACGCCGCGCTGCTCGCCCATGCGTCCACAGAAAGGAGTTTTTTATGAAAGTAATTTTATTGGAGGATATAAAAGGGGTAGGCGTTAAGGGGCAGGTTTACGAGGCATCCGACGGCTACGCCCGCAATTTCCTTTTCCCTAAGAAAAAGGCGATAGAGGCAACTAAAGCAAATTTAAACGAACTTGAATTAAAGCAAAAGGCGGTTAACGCAAAAGCCCAAAGGGAACTTGAAGAGGCGATGGCGCAGGCTAAAACCCTTGAGGAAAAGGTAATTCAGGTGCAGGTTAAAACCGGGGAAAACGGCAAGCTGTTCGGCTCGGTAACAAGCAACGAAATTGCCTCGGCGTTAAACTCGCAGTTCGGAATTTCAATAGACCGCAAAAAAATTACGCTCCCCGAAGCAATTAAATCCGTTGGGGAAGCTACGGCGGAAGTGAAGCTGCACGCCAAAGTTACGGCAAAAATAAAAATTGAAGTTACCGAACAGGGCAAGAATTAGCTTGCCGTTGCGTACTTCGCAAATTTTATTTAACGAGGTATCTTAATGGAGGTTTACACCAAGCAATCCTTGATTAGTAATTTGCAAAAAAGCGGAACTAACCCCGAAGGCGCTCTTTTGGTGCACTCCTCGGTTAGAAGCGTTGGCAAATGCGAAAACTGAGCGGAAACACGAACAGTTAAAACATATAGAACGGTGATTTTATGGATAACACAACAAATGATCAAATTACGCGCATACCGCCCCATGATACGGAGGCGGAGCAGGCGGTATTAAGCTGTATGCTGAGCGATAACGAAGCTTTAGTAGCATCTTGCGAATTTCTTTTGGCGGAAGATTTTTATATTATACAAAACAAAGAGCTCTTTAGGGCAATGCTTGAACTGTACGTTAAAAACGTACCGGTGGATATTGTAACATTGGCGGATAAATTAAAGGAAAAAGGACTTTTCGACCAAACCGGCGGCATGGCGTATCTATCAAAGCTTGTCGGTTTATTTTATACGTCCGCAAATATTAAGCAGTATAACAAAATAATTAAGGAAAAAGCCACACTTCGCCGCCTTGTAAAAGCGGGCGCGGATATTGCGGATATGAGTTACGCCGCCGCCGAGGAAGTGGATTCCATAATTGAAAAAGCGGAAAAAAGTATTTTTAATATAGTACAAAACAGGGATTCGAACGAGTTCCACCATATACACGAGGTTTTGGTATCCTCGGTGGAGCGTATGGAAAGTTTATACGCTTCAAAGGGCAAAATAACGGGCGTACCCTCCGGTTTTATAGATTTGGATTCGAAAACGACGGGCTTTCATCCGTCGGATTTGGTGCTTATAGCCGCGCGCCCTTCTATGGGAAAATCCCTTTTGGCGCTAAATATTGCCCAAAACGCAACGAAGCACAACATAACAACCGCGCTTTTTTCGCTTGAAATGTCCAGAGAGCAGATGGTTAACCGCCTTATATGCTCCGCCGCGATGGTGGACGCGCAAAAGCTTAGAACCGGGGATTTAGACTCCGACGATTGGAGCAAAATTGCCCGCGCAATAGGCCCCTTATCCGAAGCGCCGCTTTACATAGACGACACGCCGGGCATAACCGCAATGGAGATACGCGCCAAATGCAGAAAATTAAAGGCGGAGAAAAATTTAGGGCTTATTATAATTGATTACTTGCAGCTAATGTCCGGGCACGGCAGAAACGAATCACGCCAGCAGGAAATTTCGGAGATATCGCGTTCGCTTAAAGCCGTGGCAAGGGAAATGGACGCGCCGGTTATAGCGCTAAGCCAGCTATCACGCGCGTGCGAAACAAGGGCGGACCACAGGCCGATGCTATCGGACCTTAGGGAATCCGGAGCAATAGAGCAGGACGCGGATATTGTGGCGTTTATCTACAGGGACGAATATTATTTTCCCGATACCGAAAAGCCGAACCAGGCGGAAATAATTATCGCCAAACAGCGAAACGGCCCAACCGGCACCGTGGATTTAATGTATCTGCCGAACTTTCAAAAATTCGCGAATATGGAAAGGGCGTTTACATAATGGATAAATGCTGGGAAAAGGTAAGAGAATTTCATATCGCCTTCAGTAACCCCGCTTCGGATGTTCCGGTAAAAATGGAGGCGGAACGCGCGGCAAAAAGGTATAAATGGATGCTTGAGGAAATAGACGAATTTATAGAAGCGCACACACTTACCGACCAAGCCGACGCAATGATAGACCTTATGTATTTCGCGCTTGGAACGCTTGTTGAAATGGGCGTTAAACCGCAGAAGCTCTTCGATATTGTGCATGAGGCGAACATGACAAAGCTGTGGGAGGACGGCAAGCCAAGGTATAACGCGGACGGCAAAATCATAAAACCGCCGAGCTGGGATGACCCGTTCGGTAAGCTTGAGGAAGCAATTTTTACGCCATAAGCGCGTGCGCAGTCGCGCTTATGGCGGCGTTATATCAACCGTAATAATCACTGCGCTATCCATTCGTAAACTAAAAACCCCCCGAAACACGGCGTTTAGCCATACTCCGGGGGGTTATATTTTTTTGTTCCTGCTTACTGCGCGGCGCTAACGCCCTCCGCCGCGAAATTTCTTTTCATCTGCTTATACATCATTTCCGCAAGCCCTATTCCGCTTCCTTTTTTTGCGGCGCTTACGGCAACCTCTTCGTCAAGCATTCCCTGAAAAATTTCCTCGGCGTTGCTTTTTTGAATGTAACTTTTGGAGGTATCTATTGTTTTGCGCATTTCCTTATACATCATTTGAATAAAGTACCCTTCAAACTCCTGGCAGGCGTTTAGAAGCTCCATATCGTTTTGATTTGCGGCGGCTTTTTCAAGCGCGTCCTTAAAGCTGTCTGTTTTTTGAATTTGCCTGTTTAGGTTTGCGGTTTGCGTTGCCAAATACGAATTACTTAACGATGCTATTTCCATATTTATCACCTCTTAAGAGTGTTGGCCTGCTGGAGCATTTCGTCCGACGTTGTAATAACCCTTGAATTAAGCTCGTATGCGCGCTGGGCAACAATTAAGTTAACCATTTCGTCCGCAACCGAAACGTTGGACATTTCCAAAAACTTTTGGCGTATGCGGCTTCTGCGCACGGTATCGCCCTGGCTTTCGCTTAAAGCCTCGCCCGACGCGGGAGTTGTTTGATAGAAGTTGCCGCCCACAGCCTCAAGCCCCTGACGGTTGGAGAACTGAACAAGCTCAAACTGGAAATCAAGCGGCACATACTGGTTTTCCGCGTCGCGGTGGAAAAACTCGCCCTCTTCGTTTACGGTAACGTCCGACATTAATATTTCCGCATCCAATATAATAGGTTCGCCCTCGGTGCTTAAAACCGGATAACCGTCGGATGTTGTAATCATAAGCCCGTCTTCAACAATTGCGGCCTTTAAGGAACCGTCCCTTGAATAAACAATGTCGTCCTCGCCGCGCTGAACAACGAAGAAGCCGTCGCCCTCTATCGCAAAATCAAGGTCGTTACTTGTGGATTCCAAATTGCCCGGGGTAAACATACGCGATGTTACCACCGCACGCACGCCGTGCCCAACCTGAAGGTTTACCGGCCGCCCGGTTTGGTTTGCGGCGTCTAAATCCGCTCTTTGCATTGTTTCGTACAGAAGTGTTTTAAATTCAAGCCTCTCTTTTTTATACCCCACCGTGTTTACGTTTGCAATGTTGTTTGCTATCGTATCCACGTTAAGCTGCTGGTTTGTCATACCCGATGCAGCAGACCAAAGGGAACGCATCATATTAAATCATTCCTTTCCAAAAATTACTCGCGAGAAATACCGCCTGCGAGAGATCACTTGCGCTAAATACCGCCTTTAAGAAATACCGCTTACGATAGATTACTTGCGAGAAATATCGTTAACCGCGCGCCCAAGTGTTGTATCTATGGTTGTAATAACGCGCTGGTTCGCCTCGTATAATCTGTTTACAGTTATCATATCGACCATTTCGCTGATGGAGTTAACATTGGATGCTTCAAGAGCGCCCTGCTGAACCCTGCCCTGAAAATTTGTAAGCTCGGATTCGGGTGTTGTGGAATATAAATTGTCCTTATATTTGCGCAGAGTTTGGTTATCCGTAAAACTTGTCATCCTTAAAGTGTCTATGTATTCGCCGTTTACCCTAACCTCACCCGCTTCGGAAACCGTAAATTCCCCCTCCGGCAAGGTTATTACGCCGTTTAAGCCAAGAACCGTGTTGCCGTCTTTGGTAACTAAAAGGCCGTTCCTTACCGTAAGCGAGCCGTCTCTTGAATATTTTTCAGCGTATTCGCCGTTTTCATCGGTTGTGCCTATTGTAAAAAAGCCGTCGCCGTTAATTGCCAAATCAAACTCGTTGTCGGTAATTCTAATTGCGCCGGAACCGAAATTTGTGTTAAGCGTATCCACAAATACGCCCAAACTTACACGCCCAACCCTAACCGAATGCGCCGTTTGGTTGGATGCCGGGTCGTCAAGGCGCTTCATTAATTCCTCTGAAAAACTGCGGGTTATTACGGTATCCTTCTTAAAACCCGTTGTGTCCGCGTTTGCGATATTATCGGATATAACGTCGAACTTGCGCATAACTGCCATCATTCCCACACCCGATGTATACAAGCCTCTTACCACATTAAACCCTCCTTCTTTGTATGCTGTTTCGCGTAACATCCACTTTTCCCGATGTCGCAAATTCAATAAACCTTCCCGTGCCTATTGCGACGCACCAAACAGCCTCTTCCGCTATTATAGCAGTTATTCCCGTTTTGTGCTTAATTAATTTATCTAAACCGTACATTAAACTGCCGCCGCCCGTCATAACAATACCCCTGTCGGAGATATCGGAGGCGAGTTCCGGCGGTGTAATTTCCAAAACGCTGTGTACCGCCTCTATTATACTTAAAACCGATTCGCTGAGCGCCTCCTGCATTTCGTCCGATGTTATGGTAAGCGTTTTCGGAAGCCCGGTTATTAAGTTTCTGCCTCTTATATCCATTGTAACAGGTACGGTGCGCGGATACGCGGTGCCTATGTTTATTTTTAAATCCTCGGCGGTGCGTTCGCCTATAAGCAGGTTGTGTTTTTTGCGCATGTAGCGTACAATCGCGTCGTCGAAATTATCCCCCGCTACCTTTAGCGAGGTGCTTACAACCGTGCCGCCAAGCGATATTACCGCAACATCGGTTGTACCGCCGCCAATATCCACCACCATAGAACCGCACGCGCGCGCAATATCAATACCCGCGCCTATTGCGGCGGCTATCGGTTCTTCTATAACGAAAACCTGACGCGCCCCCGCCTGCCTTGTTGCGTCCTCCACGGCACGGCGTTCCACCTCCGTAACCGAAGACGGCACGCACACAGATATTCTGGGTTTAATAATCATTGCTCTGCCAACGGCCTTTTGAATAAAATACCTCAGCATTTTTTCGGTAATGTCGTAATCGGAAATAACGCCTTCTTTAAGCGGGCGGATGGCCACAATATTACCCGGCGTGCGCCCTAACATTCTGCGCGCTTCTTCCCCAACGGCTAAAATTGTGTTGCTGTTTTTATCTATCGCGACAACGGACGGTTCCTGTAAAACAATTCCCTGCCCTTTTATGTATACCAAAACAGTAGCCGTCCCTAAATCTATCCCGATATCGGCTCCGAACATAATCATTCTCCTCTTTTTATTTATCGACATTGGTATAAAATCAAGTGAAATTTTTATTATCGTATGCTATTATACAGAATTTTTAATTATTGTAAAAGCTTTTTTAAAGAATTCGCTTAAAATTCTTCGAAAATTCTTTGAAAATGCCCGTTTTGCGGCTTAAGAAGGTGTTAACCCTTAAATTCCTTATAAAGCGAAAACATCTCCTGTGTTTTTACAAGCTGTAAGCCGTTAAAATCCAGCCTTATAACATAGGGCATTAAATCAACAATTCTAAAAAAGAAATCACAATTATAGGACGGGTCACAGTAGTTTAAGATTGTGCTAAGCGCCGTGCCATGTGTTCCAATCACAATATTTTTATCGGGATATGTTGCAAGTATATCAGTTATCGCTTCGATGTTTCGCCTTTGCACGGAAAAGAGATTTTCGCCGCCTTCTTCGCAGAAATTAAAATCCGCCCATCGTTTACGAATCATTTCGTGGGATTTATAACCGTCCGCGCCCGTTTTGCGTTCTCTTAAACGTTCGTCGGTAATAATTTGAACGGCATTTTTTTCGGCTATACCTTTTACGGTATCCATACTTCGAATGTAGGGGCTTGAAATAACGATATTAACGTGTATATCGCGGAAAAGGTCAGTAAGCTTTTCGCAGTCCTCCCTGCCTTCCGGCGTTAAAGGGCGCGTTCTGTCGTTTTTATGGGAATGAACAGGCTACGCGTGGCGCACAAAATAAATTTTTGTCATAAGAGTACCTCCGAAATTATTAGTTTTAAATAAGTTCAAACTGAATTTGTTTACCTTATTCTTTTGCGGTTTAGAATATCACAGTTGCAGAAATGAAAAAAAATAAGCCGCCCCTGCAAGGTATGGCTTATTTCTACTCTAAAAAATTTAGGGTTCGGCTATAACCGCTACGGCAATAGCAACTACCGGAAAGAGCGTTAGAGCGCTCTCTCTTTTATTCTATCTAAATTTTAACGATTTTATTCGATACTGTCAAGAATTTAATCCGATTGAGGCGCAGATACAAATTATTGGTAATCTCATCTGCACAATTGTTTTCACCTTAGAATAATAAGGTGTCTAATTTCATTTTCCGTAAGTAGCAATTTAGATGTATACCGCCCAGAACTAAACACTAATAATTGCCCGCACTTTTGCTCCAAATTCGGCAAGGGTTGTAGAGGC
>JAISVZ010000186.1 GCA_031271295.1 Clostridiales bacterium
TTGGCTTACAAATATTGTACCGAGAATGGCATATTGTCGCAACTATTAACCGAACTTAAATTTAAGGAGCTGGTAAACATGTTTAAATTAGAGTATAACGAGGCGCTTGCAAAAGAAGTTGCCAGAGAAGAAGGTTTCGAGGATGGCATTGAAGTAGGTATCGAAAAAGGTATCGAAAAAGGTATCGAAAGAGGTATCGAAAAAGGTATCGAAAGAGGCATCGGAAGGTTGATTGAACGTATGCTTCGCAAGGGAAAATCTATAGAATCCATTGTTGATTATACAGATGTTCCCATAAACGAGGTTTTAAGCATTAAAGAGCGAATTGCTGCCGAAGCTTAATTGCGTTTCATAATCATTATATACCTATGGGAGTGTGCCATTTGAAAACACTGATTCTTAACGGTTCTCCTTCAAAAAACGGGGATACAATGGCTTTGATTAATGAGTTTATGAAGCATTTGAATGGCGATATAAGAATTCTTTCCCATTACGATTATATTAGCCCGTGCGTTGATTGCAGATATTGCTGGAGCAATCCGGGGTGTTGTACAAATGATGAAAAGTTGAAAGGCATTTACAGTTATTTGCACTATTGTGACAATATCGTTTTGGCATCGCCTATATGGTTTTCTTCTCTCAGCGGGCCGCTTTTGAATTTGGCAAGTATAGTGCAGGCGCTTTGGGCAAATAGTAATTTTTTGAAGCTGCCCAATGTTTCAAAGCTGAAAAATGGAGTTATCATTATTACCGGAGCGCAAGAGGGCACAGAGGTTATACCAACGCAAACCGCATTTACTATCATGAAATACATGAACGTTGACATATTGGGCGTTGCGAAGGTTTACTCGCTAAATACGAATATTTTACCCGCAAAAGAGGATTCTGCCGCTTTGGAAAAATGCCGCGAAGCGGCAAAAAGGTTGATTTGTATGTCGGAAGGGAAAGATAACGGTACGCCCATTTATTGAGTTAAAAATCCAAGCTATTAACGATAGTGACAATTTGTTGCAAGTTACCATGGTATAGTACGGAGAATTATTTCGAAAGGGATTGATTTTCAATGATGCAATATAAAATTGTTTTTGAATACTCCGATAAGATGTGGATTGCTCATTGTGAGGAACTTAGAATAACATTGGAAGAAGGCTCTTTTGATGCGTTGGCAGTTCGGATGAAAATAGCAATACAAGAAATAGCTGAATTGGAATTGGGGTATAAAGGCGATATAAACCTTTTGATTACCATGAAAGACAGACTTGAAAGTATAAAAGCGGTGAGTTGATGGGCGATTATACATTACGGGTAAAAGAAATTCTAAAAGCACATGGTTGTACGTTCCTCAGATATGGCAAAGGAGATCATGAACGATGGTACAGCCCTATTACAAATGCAAATTTCTCAATTGACGGTAAAATAGAAAGCTGTATAAGCGCAAATAAGCAGCTTAAAGACGCCGGAATTAGGCAAAAGGTGTAGTTACATACACTGCGGGGGTGAATATCATGATTGAGGTTGGCATATACGGAGCTTCCGGGTACATGGGAAGTGAGGCGCTGCGGATACTTTTGAGGCATCCCAGTGTTTGCGTTAAGTGGGCAACGAGCAGAAGCGACGTGCCGATTGAATATTACCACAAAAACTTTTACGGAAGAAACATAAGGTTTGTAAAGCCGGATCAGGCAACACCTTGCGATGTTGTTTTCTTTGCCTTACCAACCGGGCTTACTGCCGAATTGTGCAAAAGTTTCTATGAGAACGGAAGCAAAATAATAGATTTCGGTGCCGATTTCAGATTAAAAAATCAACAAGAATGGGAAGATGTATACGGCAAAAAACATCCGGATTGGGAAATGGCAAATCAGGCGGTTTACGGATTAACCGAACTGCACAAGGATGAAATTAAGCGCTCAAAAATAATTGCCAATCCGGGCTGTTATTCATCGTCGTCCATACTTGCTCTTGCGCCGCTTGTTAAAAACGCTTTAATTGATGCGGATAAAATAATTGTGGATGGGCTTTCGGGAACAGTGGGAGCCGGTGACGATTTGGATTTGGCTCTGCATCACCCGGAAATTCACAATAATTTATTACCCTATAATGTTGTAAATCACAGGCATTCTTACGAAATTGAACAGGAGTTATCGCTGCTTGCAAATAAAAAGGTGGTTATAAACTTTTCCGCTTGCTATGTTCCTATTTCAAGAGGCGTAATGACAATAAATCACGCTTTCCCGCTAAATTCCATAACCCGGCGGGATGTTTTGAATCTGTATCAGGATTTCTACAAAGACGAATTTTTTGTAAAAATACTGGATTTGCCAAAGGACAATAACGCGGCGTGGAATTATTTGCCCTATCCGTGGATTGCGGCGGTATCGGCTACAAACTTCTGCCACATAGGCATTGATGTTGATGAAAAAAGAAACAGAATTGTCATATACAGCGCGCTCGACAGCATTGGAAAGGGCGGTGCTTTGGTAGGCGTTCAAAACCTTAACCTGATGTGCGGCTTGGATGAAAAGGCGGGTTTGGATTTTTACGGGATACATCCTTATTGAAAGGTTTGATTATATGGTTGCGGAAATTGTATCCGTTGGAACCGAGCTTTTGCTCGGAGATATTATAAACACAAATGCCGCGTTTTTGGCAAAGGAACTTAAAAATTTAGGGTTTTCTGTTTACTTTCAGCAGGTTGTGGGGGATAACGAGCTTCGCTTGAAATCGGCGCTTGATACCGCGTCGAACCGAAGCGACGTTATTATACTAACCGGCGGGCTTGGCCCCACGCAGGACGATTTAACAAAGGAAGTTACCGCGCGTTATTTAAACCTTGGAATGGAATTTGACGAATATTCGTGGAACGAAATTTGCTCCTTTTTTGCCAAACTGCGTAAAACGCCCACCGAAAACAACAGAAAGCAGGCGTATTTTCCAAAAGGCTCGGTAATTCTGAAAAATCCAAACGGAACCGCGCCGGGGTGTTTAATAGAAAGTAACTCCGTTACATACGTAATGCTGCCCGGCCCTCCGTTCGAAATGGAGGCGATGTTTGAAAACGAAGTAAAACCGCATCTTCTGCAAAAATCCAGCTCCGTTTTATATTCAAAAACGCTTAGGGTTGTTGGCATTGGGGAAAGCGAAATTGAGGACAGGCTTAAAGATTTAATTGAAAAGCAAACAAACCCCACAATTGCGCCATACGCAAAATCCTTCGAGGTGCATTTAAGAATAACCGCGCTTGCGGACAGTTTCGAAAATGCAAGGGAAAAAACGCTTCCGTTAACCCGCGCGGTATACGATATTTTGGGGAATAACATTTACGGGGAAGATTCGGTAACGCTTGAGGAAACCGTAGTTGCGCTTTTGAAGGAAAAGGGAATTAAACTTGCGTGCGCGGAATCCTGCACAGGCGGGCTTATATCGTCGCGGCTTGTTAACATTGCGGGAGTTTCGGAGGTTTTTATGGAGGGCGTTGTTACCTATTCCAACGAATCCAAAATTGCGCGGCTTGGCGTAAAACGTGAAACTCTTGAAAAATACGGCGCGGTAAGCGAGCAAACCGCAGGGGAAATGGCGGCGGGTGTTGCCGGAATGCTGGGCTGCGAAGCGGCCGTTTCCGTAACCGGAATTGCCGGTTCGGCGCAGACAAATAGCGGTTCGTATACGCTGTGCCATTCGGTTGCGGCATCTTCTGCGGACGAAAATGCCGCGTCGCAAGCGAAATCCACGCCGGGCGAAAATGCCGCGCAAGCAGCGGAAGCTTCTCCAAAGTGTGATAATGCCGCGCAGGCAAACTCTCCCGCAAAGGAGCCGGGTCTTGTTTATATAGGCATTTATTTAAACGGTGAAATTACCGTTAAAAAATTTAATTTTGCCGGTTCAAGGCAAAGAATAAGAAACCAAAGTGCGCAAATGGCGCTTGATATGTTAAGGAGGAAATTGTTAAATGGCATCTAAAACCGCACCGAAAAAAGTAAACGCCCCTATTGAGGGCTACAATTCGCAGGAGGAAAAGTTAAAGGCTTTATCCACCGCAATTGGCAATATTGAAAAGGCATACGGCAAAGGGTCTGTAATGAAGCTTGGCGAAAAGCCGAAAATGGATATCCCCGTAATTTCCACGGGGCTTTTAAGCCTTGATATAAATTTGGGAGTTGGCGGCGTTCCAAAAGGCAGGATAGTTGAAATTTACGGGCCGGAGGCGTCCGGTAAAACCACACTTGCGCTGCAAATTGTAGCTCAGGCGCAGCATAAGGGCGGCATTGCCGGCTATATTGACGCGGAGCACGCGCTGGACCCTGTTTACGCTAAAAATTTGGGCGTAAATATAGACGAACTCTACATTTCCCAGCCGGACGACGGCGAGCAGGCGCTTGATATCTGTGATGCAATGGTGCGTTCCGGCGCGGTGGATATTATTATTGTGGATTCCGTTGCCGCGCTTGTGCCGAAATCGGAAATCGAGGGCGAAATGGGGCAAAGTCACATGGGTGTTCAGGCAAGGCTTATGTCTCAGGCGCTGCGCAAGCTTGCGGGTTTTATAAACAAATATAACTGTGTTGTAATTTTTATAAATCAGCTAAGGGAGAAAATCGGCAACAGCTACGGCCCGACAGAAACCACTACGGGCGGGCGGGCGCTTAAATTTTACGCGTCTGTAAGAATTGATATTAGAAAATCGGAATACATAAAATCCGGTACGGAAATTGTGGGAAGCCGCACAAAAATAAAAGTATCTAAAAATAAAGTCGCGCCTCCGTTTAAGGAATGCATTGTTGATATTATGTACGGGCAGGGCATTTCCCGCCTTGGCGACCTTTTGGATCTTGCCATAAACAACGGGATTGCGGCAAAGGGCGGCGCTTGGTTTTCGTACGGCGAGACACGCCTTGGGCAAGGCAGGGACAACGCCAAAAAGTTTTTATTGGAGCACCCCGAAATGACGCTTGAGATTGAAAACAAAGTACGCGAAATATACCAAATGCCGCAGATAACGGAAGTTCCGGCAGTTGGCGACGCGGCGGGCACGGTGGAAATAAAAGAAACCCTGCCGCCGGTTGACGTACCGGAAAATGAAGATGACGACAATGTTTCGGACGCGGAGGAATAATGAATAATAATACAGAAAACACTCCCCTTGTTTTGCGTTACGCAAAACCGGCGGAAAATTGGGAATCGGAAGCTTTGCCTATTGGCAACGGCTTTATAGGCGCAATGATTTTCGGCGATACGGCGTGCGAGAAAATTATTTTGAACGACCATTCGTTATGGTCAGGTGGGCCGGGCGCGGATAAAAATTATAACGGCGGCTTTAAAGGCACGCCGGATGAAACACGCGCAAATTTGCGAAAGGCGCGGCGTCTTTTGCAGGAAAAAATGAACGCGCATACCGCCGATAACGCGGGCAAAGCGGCGGATTACCTTCCGGAGGATACTCAGCTTAGGAAAGCCATCGAAGGGCTTACAGGAGAGCGGAAGAATTTCGGCGCGTACCAAATGCTCGGTTTGCTCACAATTACCGATATAACCGCGCAAAGCGGCGAGAAGTACGAAGATTACGAGCGAACGCTGAATTTGGATAAATCCTATGCGCGGGTAACTTACCGCAAAAATTCGGTGAAATTTAGCAGAGAACATTTTGTTTCCTATCCGGGTAACGGTTTTGTTACCCGGCTTTTTTCGGATACAATCGGAGCGATGAATTTTAAAATATCCTTTGAAACGCCTCATAAGGGAGCAAAAATATTTACCGAAGCCGATACGGTTTGGGTAACGGGAAGCCCATCCGGGCACGGCGAAGGTAGCTTGAAGGACGCTGCTTCGGGAAACGTAAAAGGCGGCTTGAAGGACGCGGCTTGTGCACACGGCATAAATTATTTAAAATTTGCTGCGGCGGTAAAGGTTTTAAACGTTGGGGGAGCGGTTAACGCAAAGCCGGACGGCATTTACGTTACCGGCGCTGAAAGTATTACGCTTTTATATTCCTCGGCGACTAATTACTTGCAGTGCATGGATGATTCCTTTAATTATTTTTCCGCGTTAAACCCGGCGGACGAAGTGCTAAAACGCATAAACGCCGCCGCGTTAAAAAGTTTTGAAACGCTTTATGAAGAACATTTTGCGGATTACTCCAATTTGTACAACCGCGTAAAGTTAAGCATAAACGGCGGCTTAGAGCAAACGGAAATACAATACTTCGAAAAAGCGGATCAAACCGAGGAAGCATGTCATGCCGATGAAGCAAATTGCGTCAAGAAATTAAATCAGACCGAAGAAGCAAATCAAACCGAAAGTTTCCTCGTTCCCGCAAAAACCACCGACATTTTGTTAAGCGGCTACGCCGGGCGCGGCAACACACCGGAAGAGGATTTATATTTGGAAACGCTGTATTATCAATACGGGCGGTATCTTCTAATTTCGTCAAGCCGCGAGGGCTCTTTGCCCGCAAACTTACAGGGGATATGGTCGAACGGGCTTACTCCCCCGTGGGATTGCGATTACCACACAAACATAAACGTGCAAATGAACTATTGGCTCTCGCAGCAAACAAACTTAGCCGAGTGCCGGTTAAGCGCAATAAATTATTACAAAAGCCTTATTCCGCGCGGAAAAATTGCGGCAAAGCACTGCTACGAAAAACCGGGCGGCGGCGATGTGCGCGGTTTTGTGTTTCATCATGAAAATAATATTTGGGGTAACGCCGGGCCGGGAACTTGGTACGAGGCATTTTATTTTCCGGCGGGCGCGGCTTGGTGCTGTCAGGATATTTGGGAATACTACGCCTTTACGAAAGACGAGGATTTTTTGCGCGAAAATTTCAGTATCTTAAAAGACGCGGCGCTTTTTTGGGTAGACAACTTGTGGACGGACGAACGCGACGGCACGTTAAACGCGAACCCGTCGTTCAGCCCGGAGCACGGCATGTATTCTATAGGCGCGTCCTGCGACCAGGAAATTATATTTGAACTTTTTCAGGAAGTAATAAAGGCAAGCGGTATTTTGAAAATTGATACGCCGGAAATTGACGAAATAAAAGCCGCTAAAGCAAAACTTTTTATGCCGGCTATCGGTAAAAGCGGTCAGCTAATGGAGTGGAAGGACGAGCTTTTGATGGATATAACGGGGGATAATCATCACCGCCACGCCAACCATTTGTATTTGCTGCATCCCGGAAGCCAAATAATTCCCGGAAGAAGCGAAAAAGATAACGCGTTTGCGAACGCCGCAAAAGTTACGCTTGAAACAAGGGGCGACGGCGGCACAGGCTGGAGCAAGGCTTGGAAAATTAATTTCTGGGCGCGGCTTTGCGACGGGAACCGGGCGCACAAATTGCTTCGCGAACAGCTTATTACGTCCACAACCGTAAATATGTTTGATACCCACCCGCCGTTTCAAATTGACGGCAACTTTGGCGCAACCGCGGGAATGACGGAAATGCTGCTGCAAAGCCACGGCGATGTAATAAACATATTGCCGGCGCTGCCGGATAAGTGGAAAAACGGATGTGTAAGCGGTTTGAGGGCACGCGGCGGGCTGGAAGTGGGTATTGCTTGGGAAAACGGAGCGTTTAAATCGGCGGAGGTGGCTGTGGTTAGCGGAAGCGGCGGGGATTTTGCGCTAAGGTTCGCGAATGCGCCGAACGCTTCAAACGCACCGAACGCAAAAAATGTGCCGGCTGTGCCGGATGCATCGAATCTGCCGAACGCACCGAACGAATTGAACGCACCGAACGAATCGACTGCATCGAATGAAAACGGCGTTGGCGGCGGCGCGGTCAGCGTAAAAATAACACTCGGCATGGGCGAAAGGATTTTGATTAACGCGGAGGATTTGAAAAGCATGGTTTGAAAAGGGCTGTTTATAAAGCATGATTTGAAAAGCTTGGCTTGAAACAAGCGGTTTGAAAAATGGCTTAAAGAGAGGGCGGGCAAATATGAGCTATGATATTTATACGGGTCTGTTAAAAGTGTTTCCTTTGCCCGCCGAAGCGGATGCGAAGGCGGATACCGTTTTTGAATACAATCACCCTAAATTGATGAACTGAAAAGCAAGTACCCGATAAATTCCGTAGCCGGAAGCGGTGATGAGCTGTCTAAGGCAATAAATCTGTTAGGATGGGTTTCTTCTCACATTTTCCACAAGGGCGATTATATGGGAGAAATGCCCCAAAATTCGCTTGCTTTATTGGAGTACGCGTTTGATAAGGGGGCTGAAAACGGGATAAATTGCGCGTGCTTGGCAAAAATCCTTTCGGAATGTCTGCTTGCGGTTGGGCTTCCGGCAAAGCAAGTGTTTATAATGCCGTGCTCACCTTATGACGGAGATAACCATGTTGTAACGCAGGTTTACACAAGTCGTTAAGCAACATCGAATACCGGATTAAAAAATACGGAGATTCCGAGTTTATGCTGAAATGGTTTGAAGAAGCAAAAAAAGCGGAATACAATTATTGTTCATGTGCCGATTTAGAGGCTGCTCCGGAATAATTTAAAATGGATATTATTAAAATTCCGTTTAATCAACAGAGAGTTGGTGGAAAATGTGGCTGATACAGTTAGAGTTGGGGCTTGCCAAACACCCGAAATTATAGGAAATCCGAACGCAGCGCTTGATGTTATGCTTCGCTTCGCGAAAGAAGCCGAGGAAAACAAGGTTGATCTGCTTTTGTTTCCCGAATGTTTTTTGACAGGTTATATTTTGAGCGAAGCCTATGCGGCGCAGTATTCATACAAGTTGGAATCCGCCCAGTTTTTTGAAATTCTCAAAAAGCTTGAACATATAAAGCCGGTGCTGGTTTTTGGTTTGAACGAAAAAACGGCGGGGCGGTATTATAACTCGGCAGTCGTTGTAAACAAGGGGAAAATTGTTGGGGTTTATCGAAAAACGCACCTGATTAATCCGAACGAGTTATTTTATACGCCGGGAAACGAAATGCCTGTTTTTGAAATTAAGGGGCTTAAATACGGAATAAATATTTGCTACGACACACAATTTCCCGAAGCGGCAAAGGCGGTTTCAAGCCAAGGCGCGTAGCTTTTACTTTCGCCCGCGCAGAATATGCTAAAGCGCGAAACCGCCGAGTATTGGAAGGATAAGCACAGTGAAATTTGTGTGCGGCGTGCAGCGGAAAGCGGTTTATGGTTCGTCCGCTCTGATGTAACCGGTTTGCGGCAGGGCGGGCAATACGGCGCGGAGCGTATTGCGTACGGCCCCACAATGGCAATTAATCCAAGCGCCGAAATTGTTGCGCAAGTGCCGCTTATGACTGTTGGCATGATATCGGCGGATATTCCTTTAACAGTTTCTTAATTTGTTTTTTTTGCGGATTAGCGCGTTGCGAAAAAGTTTTCAATATGCCAAGTTAAAATTCAAGAATGCCGTATGTTTTTTGCAAGATACGCCAAGTACGCGGAGGATGTAACAATAATAATTCCAACCATCGTGTAGTTTTGCAGCGGCTTAACGTCTCTTGAAAGCGCGCTTGCGATATTGAAAAAGAAATGGAATATTATACCGGGTACGATTGATTTTGTGCGGACGAAAAGTAAACTCAAAACAAGCCCGATTAAAACCGCGATAGTAATTTGAATTATTTGCCTTGTGTCGGTGTAACCGTTTAAAAGGTTAACAATGTGGCCAAACCCAAAGCTGATGCCAGAAATTAAAACCGCTGTTTTGGCATTGCGGCGCTGCTCAATCGCTTTAAACAGCAGCCCTCTAAACAGTAATTCCTCTAAAAACGCGATGCAAGCCATAAATGCAATAACCATGAGTACGCTCAAAAAATCGGTTGTTTTATCAAAGAAAAATACGCCGTTTGCCAGTACCAAAATAACAAGCGGTATATAGAACAGGTTTGCGCTACAATCGCGCTTGCTTATTTTCGTAAGCCCCGCCAAGCCGCGAAGCTTATTTTTTTCGATGTAAAACAGTAAAAACGCCGAAAAGGCGAGAAGCAGCGGAACCTGCCCGGAATAAGCAAAGCCTGTTTTTGCGGACAGCACTGTTCCGGCGGCGTTTAGCGCTAAAAAAACAAATATAAATACAAGTGACAGCTTCAGCGATATTTTTCTCATAACAATTCTCCAATCCGTTCTTTTGTGAAACAGGTTATACGTTTACATTGTTTTGAATAAACGCTGTTTCTTATGAAGTACATAATTATATTGTTTGGTTTTTTGATTTTAATATACAGAGATGCGAAATTTTCCTGTTTTGATGTAAATATGCCGACTGCGAAAATTTTCCTTATGTTGGTTTTATTATCAGGGCTATCATAATTTCAGGAGTTGACGGAGGTTTTTCACAATACGCGGTAAACAGGGGAGGCATTTTAATGGCGGTAAAATATATATTCAGTAATCCGTTTTTCGTCAAATTTAAAAAGCATTATTGTCCTGAATGCGGAAATATTTTAAGGGTAAAAAGGGAAAGCCAAATCGTTAATTCGAGATCCGAAGAGGCGAAAAATTTCGATTTTTATAACGGTGAAAATTTTCTAATTGGCGGTGTTAAGTTTATTTGGAATGTATTTTATTGTGATGTTTGCAATAAAACTTTTTCAATTAAGGATATAAGACAATACGAAAAAAATTTGAAGCAAAAGTGAAAGAAAGTACCTAATAGCCAATGTACCCGCGTATCGAAATAAATATAGCCGTAATACATGAAAAAGAAAACATGAAAAAATTGGTCGAAAAATCCGAAAAAATTCTAAAAATTTCACTTGAAATCACTATTTTGTTGTAATATAATGTACACGAAGATTCCTGAGATGTTCGACAGCCTATTATTTTGAACCTACATCACATAAACGGGAGCCTTACAATGTCAAACCAACATCGGGCCTCAACAAAAGCGGAGGATGGCGGCGGTATGGCTGCGGGCAACCCACCTGGCTTAGGCTAGGTTGTCAAAATATAGGAACGGCATTTTGGGTGTTCATAAAACAATATGGCTCGCTCCGCGAGCCTTATTTTTTTGGGTGCTTTAAAATAACTTACCGGTTAATAATCTTTACCGCGTTAAAATCACCTGTTAAAAACATTTTACGCGAGGGTAACGGCGTTAAAAAGGAGGAATATTGTGAGCTACAGCGAAGCAGTTTTAAATTTTGAAACTTATTTGGAACGTAAATTGGCGCTCGACAGCGCATTGGCTCTTATTTTTTGGGATCAATCCACCGGTGCGCCAAAAGGCGGCGCGGCGGCGCGCGCAAAAACTGTCGGAATTTTATCCGGCGAATCCTTTGCGATGTCGGTTTCGGATGAAATGAAGAAACATTTGGATATTCTCTCAAAGTATGAAGAGCTCTTCGACGATAAGGTTGCGGCGATGTACCGCATATGCAAAAAGGATTACGAATCTATGGAGAAAATTCCTAAGGATGAATTTGCCGCCTATTCGGAGCTTTTATCCGGCGCGGAGGTTATTTGGGAGGAAGCGAAGGAGAAAAATAATTATTTGCTCTTCGCCCCCGTACTTTCGCAAATAATTGGATATCTTAAAAAATTTATTAACTACAGGGGGTTTACTTCTCACCCGTACAACACGCTTCTGGACGATTACGAACCGGGGCTTAACGTAACTTCCGCAGATTTATTTTTTGCGGAAATTAAAGAAGCTTTAGCGCCGCTGCTTAAAAAAATAACCGAAAGCGGTAAAAAGTTAAATTCGGATTTTACAAAAACAACCGTGCCGGTTGAAATTCAGCAAAAAATAGCGGATTTTTTAATGGCGGAAATGGGGTTCGATTTTAACCGGGGGATGCTTAAAACAAGCGAACATCCTTTCACGAACGGAACCGGGCGCACCGATGTTAGAATAACAACTCATTATTATGAAAATTCGTTTTTGTCCTCAATGTATTCGGTGCTTCACGAAACGGGCCACGCCATATACGAACAAAATACCGAAGAATCTCTGGAGGGAACAATACTCGATTCCGGGATTTCCATGGGTATTCACGAATCCCAGTCCCGCTTTTATGAAAATATTATTGGCAGGAGCAGCGCGTTTTGGGAAAACATTCACGAAAGACTGCTGGCTATTTTGCCGGACGAATTTAAAAACATTACCGCAAGGGATTTTTATTTGGCGGCAAATGTGGTAAAACCCTCGTTAATACGCATTGAGGCGGACGAACTTACATATACCCTTCATATATTAATACGCTATGAAATGGAAAAATATATTTTCTCGAACGATGTTGACGTTTACGAGCTTCCGGCTTTGTGGAACAAAAAGTACGAAGAATACATGGGGATTAAACCCGGGAGCGACGCCGAGGGGATTTTGCAGGATGTTCACTGGGCTTCGGGGCTTTTCGGATATTTCCCGTCCTACTCATTGGGTAATGCTTATGCCGCACAGAGAGCGTATTGTATGAACAGGGATTTTGATGTAAACTCTGCAATAAGAAACGGCGATTACGCAAAAATAAAACAATGGCTTACGGATAAAATTCATAAACACGCTTCGGTGCTTTTACCCGCCGAAATTATACAAAAATTATCCGGGCAAGCGCTTAACGCAAAGTATTTTACGGAATATTGCTATAACAAATTCACAGAAATTTATGAAATATAAGCGAGAATTTTGTAAAAAATGACGGAAAAATAAACACAG
>JAISVZ010000026.1 GCA_031271295.1 Clostridiales bacterium
GGGAGTGATAAAAATGCAGCGTCAAATAATTCATGTAGATATGGACGCGTTTTACGCTTCGGTTGAAATAAGAGATAACCCGGAGCTTTTTGGCAAGCCGTTAATAGTTGGCGCATTGCCCACCGAACGCGGCGTTGTATCCACATGCAGTTACGAGGCTCGCAAATACGGCGTGCGCTCGGCAATGAGCATAAAGGAGGCGTACCGGCTTTGCCCCGACGGCATTTATATGCACCCAAACTTTCACAAGTATTACGAGGCGTCCAACATAATTCATGAAATTTGGAACGAATACACGGATTTGGTAAGTTACATTTCATTGGACGAAGGCTTTTTGGATGTAACCGGTTCGGCGCATCTTTTTGGGGGCGCGCGCAGTATTGGGCATGAGATAAGGAAGAAAACTAAGCAGCGCACTTCTCTTACTTGCTCGGTGGGGATTGGGTACTCCCTTTCGTCCGCCAAAATTGCCAGCGAAGAAAAAAAGCCCGACGGTTTTTTTGAAATACCAAACGCCGAAGCTCTTAAAAACTTAATTATAGACAGAAATGTTCGCATAATTTACACCGTGGGCGCAAAAACGGCGCAGGAGCTTAACCGCGCGGGAATAAAAACCGTGCGGGATATTTACCAAAACAAGCAAAAGGTAATTGATTTTTTGGGCAATCACGGCAGGGAAATAATAAATTTGGCGGAGGGAATAGACGAGCGCCGGGTGGTATCTTTTGCCGAAGCAAAATCAATGGGGAAGGAAACCACATTCCAAAACGATATTACGGATATTTCGTATCTAAAAGACGTTCTGCTTTTGCTTGCAACAGAGCTAAGCTACGAATGCAAACTTCAAAAACTTTACTGCGCTACGGTGACATTGAAGGTAACATATTATAACATGCAGAAAATTACCCGTTCCAAAACTACGGGCGACATAACAAACAGCGCAAACACAATATATTCTCTCGTATCCGATATGCTTGATAAAATTGAAAAACACCCTATACGGCTTGTTGGAATAAGTTTAAGCAATTTAACAAAAACGCCGGTTCATCAGCTTAATTTGGAGGAAATGGCTACGTTTGAGCAAAAGGAAAAGGCGGACGAGGCGATACTGAAAATTCAGCAAAAATACGGGCGCGGAATTATAAAAACCGGAAGCGAGTTAAACGCCCAAAAGCGGATTTATACGGATTGAAATATTAGTGTTTTCCGGCATTTTTACGATGTCAAATCATATACTTCCAATCTTTTTTCACCGGGGGATAATTCAACATTTGCAAGATTGCGTTTGCTTAAAGTAAGCAACCATTTATCGTAATCAATACTCCAATTGAAATACTTGAGTATGTCAGTACCAAACAAATTCCTTGTCTCTTTGCCTTTTTGTTCCTCCGATTGAAAGAAAATACGAGTGTTTATTATTTCTCTTCCATTTACCATCATTGAGATATTTTTGATATATCTCAATGGCAAAGGAGTACCATCTACCTGTGTGGCGTTAACCCGTGGATTCTCTGTGTAATAAAGGGGACAAGAATTAAGAAATTCCTTAGAATAGCCTAAAGACCGGATTAGGTCACGTCTGGATATTATAGTAAAATCCGAGCCTGAATCTAATTTGAATTCAACATCATTCTGCTGCTTTTTGCTTGCGCCAAGCACATCGGCGCTAAATAAAACACGCCCTAAATTATTCGGACGCAATGATACGATTATTGGTTCACTACTAACCCACATAAAGACCTCCTATCTGAGGTCTTGGGTCAAAACCCTCCCCAACTAAGGTTTTACCTTTCGCGTCGCCAAGAGTGTCCCTAAAATCATAAGCCTCTTCCCACGTATCAAAGATAGCTTCAACAACCCCAACTAACCGATAATCATTCCTATTACGAACGTGTGAAAATACTATCCACTTCCTTTCGTACTTCAATTCAGTTTCACCTACTAATACTTCCTTATTTCGCTCCATTTTTTTGTCCTCCTCTATTTATACCGGCATGCGACAGTTACTTAACTATACGCACGCGCACAAAGATTTACCAATCCATAACCCTTATGTTGCGCTTTTATGTCCTTCAGTTGCCTACGGAATATTACCGTTATATCTCCAATTCAGTATATCATTATGAAAGCTATAGGTAAAGACCGGTTTGTTCTCCTCGTATAATTAATTTTTACTCTTTGCGTTTAAAACTCCTCAATTTCTATAAATTCCATATATTTATACACACTCTCAGGTCTTCCGGAATTAATCCCATCTTCCGATATGCTTGCGGAAGCCGCCGCAATGCAAAACCGAGCGGTATCAACTAAATTCATTTCGTCAAAAACCGCCGCCGCAAGCGCGGCGTTTAAAGCGTCCCCCGCGCCAACCGTAGTGCGTATAGGAAATTTGCGTGTTAATTTTGCGTGCAAAGCCTTTTCCTTTGTAACAAAACAAGCGCCGTCCTTACCCATTGAAAGAGCCACAATTTCTGTGCCGAGCCGGATAAAATACGCTGCTTTTTCCTTTATTTCCTCGTTGGTATGAATTTTTTCGTTAAAGAAAGTTTCCATTTCGTACATGTTTGGCTTTATCGCGTAAGGCGCCGCCTGAACGCCAACTCTGAACGCTTCCTCCGACGAATCGAAAAGCACACGCATTCCGCTTTCCTTCGCGCTTAAAATAAGCTCCTTGTAAAATAACGGCGCAACACCGCCGGGCAGGCTGCCGCTTACGCAAAGTATATCTTCCCGGTTAAAATATTTTCTCACATTCTTTAGGAAATTCCGCGTTTCCGCTTCCGTAACAACAGGGCCGTTTTCGTTTATTTCTGTTTCCCGCCCGGTGGTTTTTTCCGTAAGCTTTACATTTGTTCTTATTTCGCCCGCAATCGGTGTTAAATCGCACAAAACGCACTGCCGCTTTAAATAGTCCGCAAATATCCCCGCATGTCTGCCGCATATAAAACCCGTCGCAACGCTGTCAAACCCAAGCGCTACGACCGTTTTGGATACGTTTATCCCTTTGCCCGCAATTTCGGTTTTCTCCAGTATACACTTGTTTGTTTCGCCTAAGGTTATCTTGTCCGCAATTATCCTTTTGTCTATTGCGGGGTTAAGTGTTACCGTAACTATCATTCAGTTCCTCTCCCGTCGGTTTCTGTTTGTAGTCCTATCCGCAAATAAATTTGCGGATTTTCTTTTTGTCGGCGTTTGGGTTAAGCGTCAAAACGCGTTCCTCTATTTTTGCATACGCCTCGCTCCCGTTAAGCTTCGCCGCATTATCAAATACTTCCGCAGAATAAAAATTTTCGCATTTGCAGTATACCATGCACTGCCAGCCATACTCCTCGCCGCCTTTTGATACTCTTTGGTTGCCGCCGCACATAGTTATATACATTTTCATTTGCAAATCCGTAAGCGCGGCTTCGAATTTGGATTTGTCCTCTTTTTTTAGCCCAATATCCCTTTTTATTTCCCTAACCGAAAGGTTTGGGTTAGCCTCAAGAGCATCGTAAATCCGCTTGGCGAAATGGCTGAAAATACCGCTCTCGTAATCGTCCTCAAACTCCCTGCCGCCTCGCCTTGCCGCATAAAAATACGGATACCATTCCTTTGTTATGTACCCCGCCTTTTTGAAAAATAATTTTGAATACGCAATTCCGGCATTCTCATTTAATACGCGCAAACGCCATTCCCACGGATCAGTTTCCGCATCCTCGGTGTGCCATATTACATCGGTGTTCTCCTGTGCGCCCCATCCGTAACTGAAGAGATTAAAAACGCCGTCCTCTTTGCCGCCAATCGCTCCGGAAAAACCGGCGCGGTTAAGCTCTGCCATAAAATCGCTGTAATTTCTAATCAAAATGATCCCCCGCTTTCATATATAATTAAGGCACGCAAAGATTTGCCAAGTGATTTTATAGGTAAATCTTTGCGTGCGTATAGGTATCTGTTCGAGATTTATCCGGTATTTACACATGGATTTCAGTAAATTCATGCTATCATAAAGCGCACGCATCGTCAAATGAGCGCTGCACTACTCTCGTGCGCGGTGTGCTGAACGGTTCAATTCTTTTTTTGACACGCCTTTAAATACTTGTTAAAATAAGTTAATATTAATCATTTGCTTGCTTAGAGTCGTTTTCCGCAAAATGTCCTCTAATCTTGTCCGCAAGTGTATAAATTGATGTAAAATGCTAATAAAAAGAGAGGTGCTTGATGGGTAATTTAACAAGCTCAAAATTCTTTACGGATACAGGTAATGCAAACCCTGTACCTTCCATAACAAAGAAAATTGGAGATTATGACCTGCACCCATTGTCCGACCCGGTATTTCAACGGTGGATGGGGGATCAAAAAATCTGCGCACTTTTCTTGAAGTCGCTGTTTAATGAGGATTTCAGCGATATCACAGTCAGCACACAGACAGAAGTTATTTCGCCAGAGCCAAAACTAAAAAAGATACGACTTGACGTAACTGCAAAACAAGGCAACGTCAGGATATACAATATTGAAGCACAGCGCAAGTATTATCAAAATCATAAAGACCGTTGCCTGTTTTATGCCTGCAAGCAGATTGTTTCTCAGTTGGAAGTAAAAATGACTTTTGAGCAGATAAAAAAGACCGTGGTTATTTTTATCAATCAAAAAAATCCCGACAGCAGTTCTTTAGTTGAATATGTATTTTTACGCGAACAAGAAACAAATTTCATTTATAACGACAAACTGGAAATAATAAATATCAACTTGAATCATTTGGATGATGGTTTAAAAGATTCAAAATTTGCGGATACATTCAAGTATTTCGCGGCGTTTTGTCTTGTTGGTCATAATGACAGCGTTTTTAATGCTTACCAAGAAAAGTACAATTTAAAATTGCAAGCGCTTCAACAAGAAATAACGGAGAAGTTTCGGCAAATGGCAGGGGATTACACTCTTCAGGAAGCGCTTAGAGATTACCATAATTTGAATAATGATATTGACAAGGAGGCGTATACAATGGACGCATTGGAAGCAGCGGTTTTGACGGGTATGGAAAAAGGTATGGAAAAAGGTATGGACAAAGGCAAGGTGTTAGTATACAACGAATTTGGTCTTGATAAAAAGGAAATAGCCGAAAGGGTTGGCGTTTCGGTTGACGAGGTTTACAGAATAATCAAAGAAGCGGGCATTGCTTCATAAAATTACAAACAAAGAATATAACGGAGGTGTGATTCATGTTACTCACAGTTGTTTCAGCTCCATGCAAGGTCTGATTTTGGGCGAAGATTGCATGGAGCGGCAGCGGTTTTACCGCCCGAATCGGGCTTTGCATTCTCATTTCACATAAAAAATGAAGGAGCAAAGTCATGAAAAAATTAAATTTATTTTCGCAGTACCGGAAGTTTTTAATACTTTGGGGTTCGCAGGCTGTATCAAGCCTTGGTACGGCTATGACCAATTTTGCGCTGATTATATGGGTATACGGCCAAGACGGCACAGCGTCAAGCATTACGCTGTTGTCGGTATGTTCTCTTGTCCCGTCTGTTTTATTCAGCTTTATAGCGGGTACGCTTGCGGATCGCGTTGATAAAAAACGTATTATGCTGCTTGCGGACTTTATGGCGGCAATCGGAACCACGGCAGTGCTGATACTGTATTTAACAAACAATTTGCGGATTTGGCATCTGTACATTATAAATTTTCTGTTGAGTTTTATGAATGCGTTTCAGGGGCCGGCTTCCTATGTGGCAACAACACTGCTTGCGCCGAAGGGTCAGTATGTCCGCGTAAGTGGGCTTCAGGCGCTTTCAAGTTCGGTGGTAACCATTTTGGCGCCTGCGTTCGGCAGCACTCTGCTTGCGTTCGGCAGTTTAAAAACCGTTTTGGCTTTCGATTTGGCATCATTCGCGGTTGCTTTTACAACACTGCTTGTGTTCATAGACATCCCGAAGGTTGCGTCGCAGGCGAATAAAACGAAGGAATCATTTTTAAAAAGCTGTTCGGCGGTTATAAATTTTCTGCGCGAACAGAAGGCGCTGTTTCGAATTATCCTGTTTTTTTCGTTTATCAACCTTATTGCCAAAATGGGCGGATACGGGATGATGCCCGCGCTGATACTAAGCCGTACCGCAGGGAATCAGGTTTCGCTGGGTATTGTAGAAGCGGCTGTTGGTATCGGTTCTCTTGCCGGAAGCATGGCGGTTACAATTTTAAAGCCGGCAAAAAGCCGGACAAAGGTAATTTTTTTCGCTTGCGGTATTTCTTTTTTAATTGGGGATATCGGGCAAAGTTTTACTTCTCTTGTACCGGTTTTGGCGGCTTTAGCCTTTTTTTCCAACCTGCCGCTGCCGTTTTTAAGCGCCAACTTAACGGCAATTATGCGCAGCAAAGTACCGGTTGAAATGCAAGGGCGTGTATTTTCGGCGCGAGATACAATTCAGTACAGCAGTATCCCGGTTGGGATGTTTCTCGGCGGCTTTTTAGCGGACTACGTTTTTGAACCGTTTATGCAAAATCCGTCGCCGCTTCAGCGGATACTGGAACCGGTTTTCGGCACCGGCGCAGGCTCCGGGATTGCGGTAATGTTTTTTATTACCGGAGCGCTTGGAAGTGTAACGAGTTTTATGTGTATGAAAAATCCGATGTACAAATGTCTTGACTGAGATGCGGTAAATCCGGGCTTTAAAAGGTTCGGATTTATTTTTCCCGTTGGCCAACCAAAGAGTATTAGGTCACTAAGTCTGATTTTGATAATTTAGGAGGAAAAAATATGGATACTCGGCCGGCGCACAGCAAATATAAAATAATTACTATTGTGAGTTTGTCTACAGCGATTGTGTGTGTTTTGATTAATGTAATTTGGACTTATGTCAATTTAGGTTTGATAAACGGCAAATTTGCGCAAACGCGCCGCATAACCGTTGTTGTTTTTGATAGCGGCGGTGACGGTCAGCATACTAACCCGAAAGATAATTATTATTCCAACTGGATTAAGGAAGGAGTTCTGCGCGACCTTAACATCGAAATTGAGTGGGTAAGCGTTTCGCTCTGGGAAGATGAAAACGAATTAATTAACAGGCTTGTTGCCGGAAACGCTCCTGATGTTTGCGTAACTTCCAATTACGAGTTAATTCAGTCATTTGGCGAAATAGACTTCGTGGTTGATATGTCGCCGTACATCGACGGTCATAAAGAACTTTTTCCGAATCTTTGGGATTTGCTTGGGGAGTATTACCTTCACTATCACAAAGACAAAAATGACGGGCACATTTGGGCTATAGAATCTATTATTTATGACAACATGCGCTTTAACACATTTGTACGTGAGGATTGGCTTACCGCGCTTAACATTCCGGAGCCTAAAACTATTGAAGAGTTTGAAGCTATGCTGGCCGCGTTTAAAGATAACTCCGAGGTTTTGCTCGGCGAGGACGCGGATAAAATAATTCCGTTTTCGCTAAGTTCGGACGTCAGCCTCAGGGCGAGCACACTTTTAACCTCATTCGTTCCTAATTCCATTACCGACCGCGAGCTGTTTGCGAAAGGTTTTGACGACATGCAGTTTATGCTTCCCAACATTAAAGAAGGCGTTCGCGTACTTAACAGGTGGTATAACGAAGGGTTTATTGAGCCGGATTTCCAAACTTACACACCCTGCGACCAGACGGAGGATAACAACAGCAAAGCGGGTTTTGTAGGTTCGTTTATACATAACTGGGATCATCCGTATCTTGACGGTGAGGATTCCGTAAATTCCACTTTAAAGAGAAGCTTTGGCGAAAAAGCAGGTTACATAGCAATCGACCCGTTTGCTAACGATGCCGGAATACCGCGCAAATATGTTGAAGGTTACTATGCCGGCAAGGTATTTTTTCCCTCCACAAACGACGAACCGTTAGCTTCAATGCTCTTTGTTGATTGGATTTCGAAATTTGAAAACCGCAAATATCTTCAAATCGGCGAGGAGGGCATTACCCATACCGTACACGAAGACGGTTCGATAGAAATTATTCCGGCGCAAAAAGCCGAATATATCCAAAACTTTCTGCATAATTTTGACTACACAATTACAATTTCCGGTCTTGATTTGGGCGACGAATCTTTAAACGGAAAATCGTTAGCGTTTAACTACGAGGGTATCGAAGCGCGATATATTGAAAGGGCGTATCTTACGGCAAAAAACGAGACGCGTATTCTGCCGTATTATTATAACGTTGACGTTATATATGCCGAAGACGGAATGGACTACGACCTGGAAAAGAAACGCGACGAACTTCTTATCCGGGCTGTAAAAGCTTCGCCTGCGGATTTCGATTCCGTTTTCGATGCGGGTTACGAAGATTATATGGCTTTCGGCGCTCGGGCAATTATCGACGAACGCACTGCGGCATTTGAAAATTAACTTGTACTATTCTCCCCTCCAATAGAATAAAATGTAACGTCAATTTTAAATCAAACCGCCGGATTGCCTATATCCCCATCGCCCGGCAAACATGGAGGGAATAACAGTGCCAAATATACCTTTCTACAATTCGAACGGGTTAACCGCCGAGGAAGTGCTGCTTTCAAGGCAAAAATACGGCTCCAACCAACTTGCGCAAAAGAACAAAAATTCATTTCTAAAGCAGTTTGCCCTGAGTTTCGGCGACCCTATTATAAAAATTCTTCTTATAGCGCTTGCCGTTAATTTTATATTTATGCTGCGGGATTTTAACTGGTACGAAACCGTCGGCATAGCCGTGGCGGTGCTTTTGGCAACCTTCGTATCAACGCTTTCGGAATACGGCAGCGAATCCGCGTTTGAAAAATTGCAGGAGGAAGCCGCGAACATCAAATGCAGGGTTAAACGCGGCGGAGTTATTACGGAAATATCCATCGGTGAAATTGTTTCGGGCGATATAATTCTTTTATCCGCCGGCGAACGCGTACCCGCCGACGGCTTTTTAACACGCGGCAGCCTTACGGTAGACCAGTCCGTTCTAAACGGCGAAACAAAGGAAGCGCGAAAGCAGCCCGGCGAATGGGATTTCGGAAGCGACGAGCTAATGACAAAAGGCAAGCTGTTTAAGGGAACGGTTGTGTGTTCCGGCGAGGGAATTATGGTTGCCGAGCGTGTTGGTGAAAACACCTTTTACGGCAAAATTGCGTGCGAAGTTCAGGCGGATAAGGCGCAAAGCCCGCTTAAAGAACGCCTTGGCGATTTGGCGCGTACAATAAGTGTTTTCGGCTACGCGGCGGCGGTGGTTGTGGTTATAGCAAATTTGTTTAACACAATCGTACTGGATAACAACTTTAATACGCGGCTAATTACGGCCTATCTTGCCGATACGCCAAGGCTTATAAGCGATTTTCTCCGCGCGGTAACGCTTGGCATAACGGTAATTGTAATGGCGGTTCCCGAAGGGCTGCCAATGATGATAACAGTTGTGTTATCCGCCAACATGCGCAAAATGCTAAAGGATAACGTACTTGTGCGCAAACTTGTGGGTATTGAAACATCCGGAAGCCTGAACATTCTCTTTACCGACAAGACCGGAACGCTGACCAAAGGAAAGCTTGAGGTAACAAGGTTTTTAAGCGGAACAGGAAGGGAAACCGACCTTCGAACACTGAAGAATTACCCAAAGCTGCTTGAAAAGGTTAGGATGAGCTGTTTTTACAATAATGCCGCACAGATGGGCGTTAGAAACGGAAAAAAGCAAATTGTCGGCGGGAATTCCACCGATAGGGCGCTTTTTGAGTTTGCGGTATCAAACGGCAAAATTGCGCCTTCCTGCGAGAAAAAATATACCGAACCGTTTAATTCCGAGGTTAAGTATTCCATTACGGAAATTGGGGGCGCGGAAAATGCTTTTTTATTGAAGGGCGCACCGGAGGTTTTTATAAAAGGCTGTGTTAATACCGTAAACGAATACGGCGAAACAGTGCCGTTTAACCCGCTTGCGGTATCCGAAAAGCTTGCGGAAATGGCGGCGGATTCTTTCCGGCTTTTGGCGCTTGCCACCGCAAAAACCAAAAACGACGCCGTAAATAAACAGCGCCTTACATTAATCGGCTTTTTGGGGCTTAAAGACGAAATAAGGCCGGAATGCATAAAGGCGGTTAAGGACTGCACAAGCGCGGGCATTCAAGTTGTAATGGTAACGGGGGATAACAGGGAAACGGCGGTTAGCGTGGCAAAACACTTGGGGCTTATAGGTAAAAGATATAACCGAGAGGTATTAACCGCAGCGGAACTTGCCGAAAAAACAGACGACGAGGTTAAAAAGCTTTTGCCGGATATTCGCGTAATAGCAAGGGCTCTGCCGTCCGATAAAAGCAGACTTATAAAACTTGCGCAGGAAAATTCACTTGTGGCGGGCATGACGGGAGACGGCGTTAACGATGCGCCCGCGCTTAAAAAAGCGGACGTTGGCTTTGCAATGGGAAGCGGAGCGGAAATTGCGAAGGAAGCGGGGGATATTGTAATTTTAGACAACAATTTTGCGTCTATCGTAAAGGCGGTTCTTTACGGACGCACAATTTTTAAAAGCATAAGAAAATTTTTAATTTTTCAGCTTTCAATTAACCTATGCGCCGTTGGCGTTTCGGTAATAGGCCCGTTTATTGGCATAGAAACGCCGGTAACCGTTATTCAAATGCTTTGGATAAATATTATAATGGATACTCTCGCGGGGCTTGCTTACGCGGGTGAAGCGCCGCTTGCGGAATACATGAGAGAAGCGCCGAAAAAACGGAACGAAAAAATAATAAACAAATATATGTACAGCCAAATAATTTGCAGCGGGTTATACACTACCGCGCTGTGCCTGCTGTTTTTTAAGCTCCCCGCTATACACGCGGCTTTTAGAAGCGACGACGAGTATATGCTTACGGCTTTTTTCGCCCTTTTTATTTTCGCGGGAGTGTTTAATTCGTTAAGCGCGCGCACTTACCGCATAAACCTATTGTCCTACATCCGCAAAAACAAGGCGTTTATTTTAATAATGGGCATGGTTGCGGCGGTGCAGATAATACTGATTTACTACGGCGGAAAAATATTCCGGACGGCGGGGCTTACAGCAAACGAACTGCTGTTTGTAATACTGCTCGCCTCCACCGTTGTAATATTCGATTTGATTAGGAAAATAATACTCCGGGTTAACCACCGCAAGGGGTTTATTTAAGCTTTTATTCCGCAATTTCCAGTTCCACGATATTGGCTCTGCTTTTTGACGGTACTGTTTGCGCGTTCATCATTTGGCAGTTGCCCGAAAATTTTGCGCCCTCGTCTATAATTATTGCGCCAACGGTTATGTTACCCGAAAAATCCGCCGTGGGGGAAAGGTGAAGCGTTCCCGAACAAACCAAATTCCCCTCAATTTTGCCCGCAACAAGCGAATGAATAACAGAAACATCACCGGTTATGCGCCCGGTTTCGCCAACAACAATACTGCCGTCTATATCAATTTGCGCGGTAAGTTCGCCGTCTACACGGATATTTCCCTTGCCGCGTATAATACCGCCGTCAATTTTCAGCTCTTCGCCTATTACGGTTGCGGTTGCGGCGTTATCAAGTTTTTTTGCCGAATGCGAAAACATAAAATACCTCCTACTCTATAAAATTCCGCGGGTTTTTAACATATCCGTCCACCAGAATTTCATAATGCAAATGCGGACCCGTGCTTCTTCCGGTACTCCCGGATTTGGCGATAATATCTCCGCGCTTAACAAAATCGCCCGCACTTACCAAAATTTTAGAGTTATGCCCGTACTTGGTTACAATGCCGTAACCGTGGTCTATAGTTACCAAATTGCCGTATCCGGCGCTCCAATCTGCATAAATAACCTCGCCCGCGCCGGGCGCTTTAACAGATGTTCCCGTATCAACCGCAATATCAATTCCCGAATGAGGCTCCGTTCCCGGCCCGCCAAAGGGGTTGTTGCGGCTGCCAACCTCCGACGTTACAATACCCCAAACAGGCCACACATTCGGCTTCGCGTCCAAATACTTTTTTACCTTTCCGGTTTCGGTATGCAGCAGCGCAAAATCCGCAATATCCGCGTTAAGCTTTTGTTCCAAACGGGTATAGGTATCCATCAGGTTATAGCCTCCGGTATCCTGTGCGGCAAGAAAAGTAATTTTTCCCGAACCTGGTGCAATGACCTGCCGGTCAACTTCAAAGCTTTGCCGGTTAATTTCAAAACTCTGCTGTTTTACGTCAAAACTCTGCTGTTCAATTTCGAAAGTTAAATCTTCCGGGCTTTTTTCCCCAAGCATAGTATAAATTTCGTTTTTAACGGAATCTATCTCTTGTATTTTCTGCTCCAACTCTTGCGTTTTTTCCTCGTAAGCCTTTAGTTCATTCAGGTAGGTTTCCCGTTCTCTCAAAATGGTTTCTTCCAGCGTTTCCTGCGAATTGATTATTAATTCTTCTTCTCTTTCGCGCGCGTTTGTTTCAATTTTATTATTTTCTTTGGAAAGGCTTAAATTGGCCTGCCACGCTTGTTCAAGTTTTTGCCCGGTTGACGAGGCTTCCAGTTTAAAATGCTTTGCCCGCAAAACCGAAAACAAAATTACCGCCGCAATTGCACAAAAAACAATACCCGCAAAATGCATAACCCAATGGGGAATTCTTATGCTTGCGGTTTTTTTTGAAGAATACGGCACAAGCATAACAGTAAAAAATTTGCTCTGCTTGTGCTTTTTAAATTTCAGATCGTCCATAACGATTTTTAGTTTTCCCTCCATAGCCGCGCCAAAAATTATTAAGGCGCAAGAGATTATATAAAAATATAATCCCTTCGTAAAAAATACGTGATATTTCTTAAAAGAAAATACATACTTTTGTAACAATTATGATAATATGGAATCTTTGAGTATGTCAATTGTTTTTGTGTACAAAAAGGTTTCATGATTTGATATATTTCGCCAGAAAACAGGTGTATAGCGCTTAATGTATAAAAACTAAGCTGTTTGTATACGCTGGTGTGAAAATAAACGAAGTTAATTTCAAAGGTAAATGTAACAATGGCGAAAAAGAAGCGTTTAGGCTGAGAATTTACTGTCTTTCCATGAAGCATTCTATATTGAAAATAATATTGACCGATGATTTTGAATATAGTATTATTTTCATGGGTTAGATATGGTTCGAAAGTTCAAAGAACACTTATAACGATTAACAATATGGATGTTAAAGATAAGTAAAACTTTGCTTTTGCAATCAATGTTAAAGGAGGAGATTCTATGAAAATTATAGCAAAAAAGCTATTGAGTGCCTTTTTTACGGTACAAACCTTACTTATGATAATGAGTGTGGCAGTTTATGCCGTGCCAGCATCTCCTGATGCGATAGAGTATACTCAGCCAAATGGTTCGGTAATACAAATCCGCCAGTATGGTGATGAGTTTCAGAGTTTTGCCGCCGTTATACACGGTGAAAATGAATATGTTGTTATTCCGGATGATCAGGGCGGATATAGCTATGCTCGTCAGGAATACGGTACATATGGAGAAAGTTCAAGTTTTTCGTCTTCCGCTCCGTTAATTTCTGCGGAACAATCTCCGCCAAGCTACGCGATGAACCCGTCTGATTATGCGCAGACTCTGCCCGAACCGGATAGATCAATGACTGACCCCTCTGATATCAGAAGCAGGGCGGTTCAGGACAGCGACCTTTCTCCGTATGGCAAGGCACCAAGAGTTGGTGCGGAGGAAGTTTTGGTTGTTCTTGTTGAGTTTGATCCGGACCCTACCCAAAGCGGCGAAGAAGGCGAACTTCTGTTTAATCGCCATAACCCCGATATATACGGAACCCAAACTCCGGAACAACATTGGGAAGAAAAAATTTTTGGTAAAAACGCAACAATCCTTTCCGCAAATGACTTTTACAGCGAAAACTCAAATGGTAAGCTGTGGCTTGAACCGTATACGATATTTTCAACTCCGGCGGGCTACGATACGCCGGGAGTATACAGAGTAACGTTGCCTTTAAAACATCCGAAAGTTGAGAATGTTCCATACACAGATACATTTTACGGAGGCTTAAATAACAGATATGGTGCCTATAGCGCATCCGCCCCACCGATAACGGTAGACGGCACTACTATTACCGTGGCAAATATGCGTGTTGAGGAAGTGGCGCAAAGTGCTCTTCAAAGGCAGTATGGTTTTTCATATGACCTGGCATTTGCCAATAATAAAAAACTCCATAGAATGTATGTTATATCTGGATCGGATATGTCTGCGGATGGAGTGAACAGTATAGGCGTTTGGGGACACAGAACCGGCTCGGACAATGCGTCGTCTAATAACAGATTTGTGTTTGGTGAGGTTGAAGATGGACATCCTTCGACCATAGGTGTATTTTGCCATGAGCTTGGTCATGATTTGTTCTGCCCTGATTTTTACGATACAAGAACCGGCACTTTTGTAGCTCCAGATCCCGAACCTGAATATTACTCTGCTATGGCAAGCGGCTCATGGGGAACAGGTCCTGGAGACTTATCCGGTGCCCGGCCAACGCATTTTGACCCGTGGAATAAGATAGGGCTTGGATGGTATTCGGCAACAGAAATAAATCCATATGATCCTCCTTTACAGCTCAATGCGCCATCAATACCGGAGGACTATAACATTTTAAAAGTATCATCTAATGATCCGAATCAATATTTTTTAATTGAACAAAGAAGTGATTTTGGATTTGATAAAGGAATATACCGCTATAATTCCAACCCAACAACTCGAAGCAACTATTATGGAGTTGTTGTTTGGAGGGTTGACAATAACATAATTGAACTGTCAACGCTTCGCAACTACAACAGCCAAGACCGGAGGGGTATGACAATAATAAATAAATCGTCTGAGTATGTGCCGTATCAACCGAATGACGAATTCTTTTTAACATTTCATACAGGTGAGGTAGTCGTTGGTAATGGTTGGGAGACTGACGTGTCCAAATCCGCACATCCGCGCGCCTTTAAAGTGATTGGAGAATCGGTAAAGGAACTTGGCGAGTTCACCGCTCCTACTAATGTATCTGAAACAGAGCTAACCCTAAACTGGACGACGGCGGCTAACAGTGATGCGGGATTTACATACAGCATTTATCAATCCACAACTGAGGCGGCTATAGATACAGTTGAAAAGTGCGAGCTTCTAACTTCCGTGGCGGTTGTTGATTCGGGAACATATTCTCACACTATTTCGGGTCTTGATGCAGGAACTTATTATTACAGTATCGTAGTGGACGCAGCTGGCGGAACTTTCCGAAAAGATGCAATAGGCGGAAATACAACATCCGGAGGCAAAGCATTATATACTCCGATTGAAGTAATCTGCTCTGGTGAACCAAGTGCCGCAGTTAACAGTGCCACAGTGACAGGACGACAGAACTTAGCTATTGTGGGAACGGATATAACGATTACTCTCAATAACGCAACCTTTAATGCTTTTTCTGAGAATGAAAATGTTGCAGGGTGGTTTACTAATTTGCCAAACGGCATTACGGCAACCGTTAAAAACGCCGTATCATCGGGGGATAAGTCTATTGTTATTACGTTGCAGGGAATTCCAAGCGTGAGCGCGGATAATATTAAGGCTATTATTTCAATACCTGTAGAAGCCCTCGGTTCAGGAGCTTCCGCACCGTTGAGCGTCGAAGGAAGTGTTGTGTTTAATATCGCTCCTACATTTGGTGTGACGTTGACGGTTAATAAAGACGGAGTGGCATATAACTCGCACAGCAAAACATTTACGCTTAGGCAAAACGGAATTGCTATATCAACAGGTACAGGTGCGGATGCTACGGTTACGTTCAATGATTTGCAAAGAGGGACATATATGCTTTATGATGGAACCTCAGAACAAAGCAATACGGGGATATCAGTTTCTGTCAGCACCGGGAACGCAACGGCAAGCATAAACTACTATACGGTTACGTTTGAAGATATGACTGTTGATGCGGGCAACACGGAGATAACCGCTCCCGTTGGAACTATATCGGCCAAATACGCGGGCGTAGCATTAAATAGCGGTGACGTTGTCTTTGGTGGCAAGGAGTTAGTTGTTACTATTGAGGGATTACCGGAGAATAGCGAGTTTGGTTATGTTATAAACTGGACTGGTGCATCAGGAAACCAAGAAGGTAGCGGAACAACCCGTGTGCTAAAAATAAGGCCGCTGAATGCAACCACGACTGTTGGTCCTTCTATAGTTGGAAGACCCGGGGCTACTGTAGCTGATGTTACTATAAGTGGCATTGTTAATACTTTGTTGACCACGCAAACCGCGAATATCACATTGGGAAACACTAAGGTTAAGGACGCGCTTAATTCGGCGGATGTATCATCATGGTTTGGCGGAACGTTGCCTAATAATATGACAGCGGTAGCTACAGCGTTGGCAAACAGTACCTTGATTGAGATCACATTCGGCGGTACGCCAACGGCTATAAGTAGTACGGTTATGAATATTACCATACCGAGCGTAGCACTCATAACAAATGAGAGTATAACTGTAAAGGAAAACGACAAAGCCAAATTCGAAGTGGTTGCGGAAGCTCCAAATTACGGCATTGAGCTTACCCCAGCAGACGATAAGGATTTCGGCTCCGCAACATTAAACTACATGGCGCAAACTGAGCACACAGTTACCGTTAAAAACAGCGGTAACCAAGCAACAGGAGCTTTGACAGTGGCTTTAGGTGGCGCAAACCCGACAAGCTTCACTCTATCTAAAACAAGTATAACCAGCCTTGTGCTAAACGGTACGGATAGTTTTACGGTTGTACCAAACATCGGGCTTGGGGTAGGAAACTACTCAGCGACAGTAACCGTATCGGGCGGCAACGAAATAAGCGAATCCTTTGACGTTAGCTTTGAAGTAACAGCACTTCCGGTTTACGAAATAGAACTTGATCCGGCGGACGATAAAGATTTCGGTTCCGCAGCGTTAAACTACACGGCGCAAACACCGCACAGCGTTACAGTCACAAACAGCGGCAACCAAGCAACGGGAGCTTTGACAGTGGCTTTGGGTGGCGCAAACCCAACAAGCTTTACTCTGTCCAAAACAAGTATAACCAGCCTTGCGCTAAACGGTACGGATAGCTTTACAGTTGTGCCAAATACCGGACTTGGGGTAGGAAACTATTCAGCAACAGTAACGGTATCGGGCGGCAACGAAATAAGCGAATCCTTTGACGTAAGCTTTGAAGTAACGGCACTTCCGGTTTACGAAATAGAACTTAATCCGGCGGACGATAAAGATTTCGGCTCCGCAACATTAAATTACACGGCGCAAACACCGCACAGCGTTACAGTTAAAAACACTGGCAACCAAACAACGGGAGCTTTGACAGTGGCTTTGGGTGGCGCAAACCCGACAAGCTTCACTCTGTCCAAAACAAGTATAACCAGCCTTGCGCTAAACGGTACGGATAGCTTTACGGTTGTACCAAACACCGGACTTGGGGTAGGAAACTATTCGGCAACAGTAACGGTATCGGGCGGCAACGAAATAAGCGAATCCTTTAACGTAAGCTTTGAAGTAACAGTAACGGCACTTCCGGTTTATGAAATAGAACTTGATTCGGCGGACGATAAAGATTTCGGCTCCGCAGCATTAAATTACACGGCGCAAACACCGCACAGCGTTACAGTCAGAAACAGCGGCGACCAAGCAACGGGAGCTTTGACAGTTGCTTTGGGTGGTGCAAACCCGACAAGCTTCACTTTGTCCAAAGTAAGTATAGAAAGCCTTGCGCTAAACGGTACGGATAGCTTTACAGTTGTACCAAACACCGGACTTGGGGTAGGAAACTACTTAGCGACAGTAACGGTATCGGGCGGCAACGAAACAAGCGAATCCTTTGACGTTAGCTTTGAAGTAACAGCACTTCCCGTACCGGTTATTACAGTAGATGTTCAACCTGCGGTGCTTACAACAGTTAAAGAAGGTAGCGTTTCGGGAAGTATTTCCGTAAGCGCGACCGTATCCAACGGCTATGCCGCAAATTACCAATGGTTCAGTAATGCTGTCCCAAGTACAACCGGCGGCACCGCTGTTCCGGGCGAAACAAACAAAAGCTTTACAATCCCCGCCGGTCTTACAAGCGGAACGTACTATTACTTTTGCGAAATAACAGCGTCCGGCGGTGCGGTTTCTGTGCGCTCAAATATCGCAAAGGTTGTTGTTGAGCCTAAGGAACCGGATATAATAACAGCTATTGTACCGTCAGTTTCGTCGGATAACCCTATAAAGCTTGACCTTAACGCAATCGCTTCCGCATATATAGCCATCAGCCTTGGAGACGGAAACGAAGGAAATGTTCTTGCGGCAAACGCGGAAATAAAAGTTGCCAACAGCGAGATTGCTTCCGTTGAGCCGGCAAATCTTGTTTCCGGCGGCAATATAACCGTAATTGGCAAAAGTGTTGGCTTTACAACAATTTTGGTTGAATTCTCCGGCGGAAACGTTATAGACGCCGCTTACAACGTTGAAATTGAGGTAGAGGTTACAAACAGCAACGTTCCCCCCACAGTGGAATCCGTTACCGTAAATCCTGCATCGGTAACGCTGAATAGAGGCGCTTCGCAAATATTTACAGCGTCCGTTACGGGAACAAATAACCCGCCAGCAGAAGTACAATGGAGTGTTACGGGCGGTTCGTCCGGCACATTCATTTCATCCGGCGGTGTATTAACAATAGCTACGGACGAAACGGCGGTAACGCTGATTGTTACAGCAACATCCGCACAAGACGGCTCTAAATTCGCAAGCGCATATGTTACGGTAATTCAGCCGGAACCCGAGCCTGAAACCTACACAATTTCATATAACGCTAACGGCGGTAGCGGAACAATGCTTAGTTCTGCGGTAACGCAAGGTATAAATTACCCAATTTCACCAAACGCTTTTGTCCGCTTTAATTATACCTTTAACGGCTGGAATACGCGCCCGGACGGTAGCGGAAACGCATACCCGGCAAACGGAATAATAAGTAACGTTACATCAAACATAACGCTGTACGCCCAATGGATAATTAATGTTATATACAATCCTATAAACAACGAACCCAGTTATTTTAGCAGCTTTAATTCGTCCGCGACTCAAGTGGCAGCCGAACCTGCCTCCGATTCAATAGTGTTTGTGGACGGAAAAGAAACAGAAATAGGAAATGTAACCCGGCTGGGAAATACAAGCATAATAACAATTCCCCAAGATGCTTTTAGCGGCAGTGTTGAAAACGCAACACACGATGTTGCCGTTATAATGCCGGACAATACGCAAAACGGCGAAGTGCAGCTTGTAATCAAAAATGTAGACGACTTAACTTCGAACAACCTGTATTTATCCATTCAAATGGATGATATAAAATACAACATTCCGCCGGCTGCTGTGGATACCGCATTTATTATGCGCGAGCTTGGTGCTTCGGACCCTTCGCAGGTTAAGTTAAACATCAATATTAACACAAACTTAGAAAGCACCGAAATAACAAAAACAGAAGAAACTATTAAAGCCAACGGCTTGGAGCTTGTATCAAAGCCTATGGAATTTAGCTTAACGGCGGTATATAACGGCATATCTTCACATATAACGTCTTTTGGCAAATACGTTAGCCGTACTGCCGAATTACCTGAATCTACAGTAAGCAAAACTACAACAGCCGTTGTTATTGAGCAAAACGGCAATGTTCGCCATATACCTACCCGCGTTTACAGCGAAAGCGGCAAATGGTATGCCGAAATAAACAGCCTTACAAATTCAGTTTATGCTTTGGTATATAAGGCGGAACACTTTTCAGATGCGGAGGGTAAGTGGTACGAAGGTGCGGTTAACGAAATGGTTAGCAGAATGATTATTTCAGGTACCGGAAATAACGAATATACCGGAGAACGCCCTGTTACACGCGCCGAGTTTTCCTCAATAATAGTTCGCGCGCTTGGGCTTAGGCCAACCGGAAACACTGCCATCTTCGATGATGTAAGTGTAAATCAATGGTACAGCGGTTATGTTGCGGCGGCGTTCGAGCACGGAATTATCAGCGGACGCGGCGAGAGAAAGTTCGACCCCGAATCATATATAACATGGCAGGAAGCAATGATAATGATTCGTAACGCGGCAAAAATTACGGAGCTTAACAGCTTGCCGCAAGGCCTTGACGTTTATCCGGATGCGGTATACGTAAGCGATTGGGCAAGAGATTCGGTTAAATTTTACAGCGGTGCCGGATTGTTTATTCGAGACGGCTTGTTACAGCCAACCGAAAATATCAACCGCGCTGAAACAGCCGCAGCAATACTAAAGTTGCTGCAAAAATCAGGGATAATTGATGTTAGAAGCAAATTAGACTAAGATGAAACGAAACTACACACAAAAAAATCCGGTCAAAGCCATATGGTTTTGACCGGATTTTATGTGCGCCCGGCACAAGGATTTACCGACCTAAAACTATTGCCATAAGCGCGTGCGTATACGCAGGGCGGTGCGCTTAGTAACCCCGCCGCGCAATTCCCATCCGCGTCAAACAATACATCCGGTATTGTGCCGCCGCTCCATATGATGTATTATAACTGAAAGGCACATAAAAGCACCTTACCGCTCCCCGGCTTCAAGCACTTTCCAAGCAAAGGATTTGAATTACAATGACAAAGACAAAAACAAATTCAAACACCAACACCATCACCAACACCAACCCCAATACAATAGCAACCCCCGCACTTAACATATTCAGCCGCGAAACGCAACAGTGGTTTACGCAAAAAATAGGCAGCCCCACAGCGGTACAGCAGCAAGGCTGGTCGGCAATATTATCAGGAGCGCATACTCTTATCTCCGCGCCAACCGGCGCGGGTAAAACCCTTTGCGCTTTTTTGGTGTTTATAGACCGGCTAAAGGAGCTTGCCAAATGCGGCAAGCTTGAAAATAACCTTCACGTAATATATGTTTCGCCGCTAAAATCCTTGGGAAACGATATTCGGGAAAACCTTAAAAAACCTCTATCCGAAATAGAGGGAATAAACTTTCAAATTACAACGGCGGTTAGAACCGGGGATACCGAAGTGTCCGAACGCGCTAAAATTAACAAAACTCCGCCGCATGTACTCATTACAACGCCGGAATCGCTTTACCTTATGCTTACCGGCAAAAGCTCCCGTCAGGTTCTTTCAACCGCAAAAGCCGTAATAATAGACGAACTGCACGCGGTTATAAACACTAAACGCGGCGCGCATCTAATGCTCTCGCTCTCGCGCCTCGACAATTTGTGCGGTTATAAGCTTCAGCGCATAGGGCTTTCCGCCACGGTAAAACCCCTTGATACGGCGGCGGCGTATCTTTCGCCGGAAGAAACAAAAATTATCGCGCCAAAAACCCACAAAAAGATAGAAATTGAGGTTCGCTCCGCTATAGACGATATGCGAATTTTGCCGGAGGGCAGTATATGGCCGGAAATAGCCAAAAAGGTTTATGACGAATGCTTAAACGTGCGCAGTACAATTGTATTTGTGGAGGGCAGGCTTCAGGCGGAAAAAATATCGTATCTTGTGAACGAGCTTGGCGGCCCGGCGTTTTCGCGCACACATCACGGCTGCGTTTCAAAGGAACAGCGGCTTGAGGCGGAAAAGGCGCTTAAAAACGGTTCGCTGCGTTTAATGTGCGCAACCTCTTCAATGGAACTTGGAATAGACGTTGGCGAAATAGATTTGGTTTTGCAAATAGGCGTGCCGCGAACGGTTACGCAAACCATGCAGCGCCTTGGCAGGGCTGGGCACAGCCCCGGCAGGACGAGCATAATGCATATTTACCCTAAAACAGTACATGAAAGTATTTATTGCGGCATAACCACCCAGCTTGCCTTATCCGGGGAAATTGAAAGCGTTTGCGTGCCGGAAAAATGCCTCGACGTTTTGGCGCAGCATTTGGTTTCTATGGCGTGCGCCTCTTCGTACACGGAAAACGAAGCTTTGCAAATAGCAAACGCCGCCTACAACTTTAAAAACGTAACTGCGGATGATATACGGGCTCTTCTCGGTATGCTTGCCGGGGATTATGAGCACAGGCTGGATAACCCCGTAAGGCCGCGCCTATTGTACGACCGCATAAACCAAACCGTAACCGGCGATACCTACAGCCGGATGCTTGCCTGTTCAAATGTTGGCACAATTCCGGACAGGGGTTATTACGGCGTAAAATTAGAGGATGGTACGCGCCTTGGCGAGTTGGAGGAGGAATTTGTTTTTGAGGCGCGAATCGGCGATAAGTTTCTGCTTGGCTCTTACGCGTGGCGCATAGCGGAAATTGGGCGCGATTCGGTAATTGTTACTCCCACAACTCCGGAGGGCGCAACGCCGCCGTTTTGGAGGGGGGATTCCGTTAGCCGCTCCTTTGAAACGGGAATAAGAATTGGGCAAAAGCTTGGCGAATTAAACGACGCGTATTTTAACGAAAAGTTATTCAGCGCGTTAAGCCGGGGCAAGCTGGATGCCAATATTGCCGCCAACGCCATGGATTTAATTATCCGCCAAATTAACCAAACCGGAATTTTGCCGGATGACGAGACGGTTATAATTGAACACTTTAACGGCGAAGCGGGCGAGCGCCAAATGGTTGTGCATTCGGTATTTGGCAAAAGGGTAAACTTAGCTCTTTCCATTCTTGCCGCAGGCTTGGCGAAACTCGAAACGGGAGCGGATATTTCTTCCTACGACGATGACGACGGTTTTTTGCTTACCGTTTTCGGCTCCGAAAACGAACTTCCGCAGGGGCTTATTCAAAAAATTGAAATTGAAACCGCGCGGCAAAAAATTGCGCAAATTTTGCCTCAAACGCCGCTTTTCAACATGGCGTTTCGTTACAATGCGGCAACCGCGCTAATGATGGGCGCAGGGCGCGGCAAACGCCAGCCGCTATGGGTGCAAAGGCTAAGGAGTATGGCTGTGCTTGATAACGCGGTATCTTTTGAATCTCATCCGCTAATAGAGGAAACCAAACGCGAATGCTTAAACGACTACTTGGATTTGGATTCTTTAGAAAAGGTTTTAACCGATATTAAAAACGGAAAAATAAAAATCCACGAAGTATTTCTTGCCGCCGCCTCGCCAATGTCGCTGCCGCTTCGCAGGCAAATTGAGGCGGAGATGGTTTATAACTATGCGCCAACAACATCCAAAATAAAAGCGGCTGCCGGGGGCAATTTGGCAGGAAGCGGTTCGCAAAACGAATTTGAGAACAGCACAACCGTAAAACCTCTGCCTGCCGCGCTGGAAAAAGCGGCGACACATTTAAAAAAGCCGGAAAACGAAAATATGCTGCATTCCGTTTTAATGGCCGAAGGGGATTTGCGCGTTTCGGAAACCGAAGCGGATAAAAAATGGTTTTTAATACTTGAACAAAACGGCAGAGCGCTGTATATTGCGCCCGGTCTTTGGATTTGCGAAGAGCAGCGCGAAAGTTATGAAAACGCGTTTGAAAACGCGGATTTTGGCGAGCGGCTTAACATAACAAGGCGGCTTTTGCGCTATAGAGGGGAGCAAAACGCCGAAACTTTAAGTAAGCGCTACGATTGGGAAATAAATGACTGCGAAGAAATACTAAGTAGCCTTGCCCAAAACCAAAAAGCGGTTTTGTACAATGGGTTTTATTATCACGAAGACGTGTTTTCAAGAGCGGTGCGCGAAACGCTTACCATTCGCCGCGCAGAGGTTAAAAGCTACCCTGCGGAAAACTACGCGCAGCTTTTATGCCGCAATATAAAAACCGGCGCGGAGCCTAAAACCGCGCTTAAAAACGCAATAAGGCAATTGATTAACTTAAAATACGATATCAAGTGCTGGGAAAATTCACTGCTTCCTTTGCGCGTAAAAAATTACAGGCAGTCCCTGCTTGACGACTATTTAAAGGAAGGGGAGGTGTTTTGGAAAATTGAAGATAACCTGTTAAGCTTTCATTTTTACGAAGAGACGGACTGGGACGCGGAATTTGTTCCCCAATGCGCTTTGGACGAAAACGAAGAGGAAATAATAAAAACACTTCAAAAACGCGGCGCAAGCTTTATAAATTCCTTTGCGGGCAAAAATTTAACTAAATCCCCGGCGGATATTTTGCTTGGCTTGGCGGCAAAAGGTATTGTACACGCAGACAGCTTTGCTCCCGCAAGGCAAATTTTAACCGGCACGGACAAGGCCGCCGATAAATACGCGGCAAAACGCCGTGTTGGCGATAAGGTTGCGGCGGCGGTATCCGGCAGGTGGGATTTGGTGCGCCAAACCATAGAGCTGCCGACAGAAAAATTGTTTGAGCGGGAATTTGAAAACCGAATTATTTTATGCCGCGAAACAATTCAGGGAGCTTTGTGGCAGGACGCTTTAAACGTTTTAAGAAATATGGAGTATACCGACAGGGCGCGGCGCGGATATTTTATAAAAGGGCTTTCCGGAGCGCAGTTTGTTAGCGCCAAGGATTACGCGGATATCATTTACAAACTTGAAACACCGTTCGATGGAATAATTTGGATTTGTGCCACAGACCCTAACCAGCCGTGGGGCAAAATTTTGAAAAACGAAAACACGCCGTTTATGTGCATAGATTCGAACGTTGTGGCGCTTTACAGGGGAAAGGCAGTCGCGCTTTTTTCAAAAAGCGGTAAGGCGCTTACAGTTTTCGATTACAGGGTGCTGCCGGAAGCTTTGAAGGCGTTTGCAGCAATGTATGAAGCTAAACGGATTTTCCCCAATTTGAGCAAAATTTCGGTAAAAGAATATAGCGCCGGGGATGAAAAGTTTTTGGAAGACGCAGGGTTTTCGCGGCAGATGCTGGATTATTGCATTTACAGGAAGCTGTATTAAACAAAAAAAATTTCCTATTGACAAACATGCCTTAACATATTATTATGATATCAAAATAATATCAAATGAATATCCGCACGGATATTCGGGAAAATGGAGGCATATACTATGGAAAACGAAAAAAGGGATTTGGTTTACGAAGAAAAGAAGGTAAAAGCGGTGAACGGCTTATTCATGCTAATTATGAATATTCTTCTGATTTTTTTATCATTTGGCGGCATTGTTTTCGGCATTATTAATTCGGTGGCAATTGTTGTAATAAGCGGTATAGCGCTGATTGTTTTGCTGATAATGTTTGGCGGCTACTGTGTGCTTAAACCGAACGAAGCTTATGTGTTTACGCTCTTCGGCAAGTATTACGGCACGTTAACCGGGCCGGGGTTCTTTTTTGTAAACCCGTTTGTTTCGGCGTTTAACCCGTCCACAAAAAGCTCCACCACAGGCGCGTTTGGCTTGGAAATAAACTCCGCAAGTTCTTCCCAGCCGTCGGCAAGCCTGCACGTTGCGGGTACAGGTTCCAAAAAGATTTCGCTTAAAGCCATGACGCTTAATAACGACAAGCAAAAAATTAACGACCAGCTCGGTAACCCCATAATTATCGGAATCGTAGTTATTTGGAAGGTTGCGAACACCGCAAAGGCAGTATTTAACGTTGATAACTTTACCGAATACTTATCAATCCAGTGCGATTCCGCGCTTCGTAACATTGTGCGCATGTACCCCTACGACGTATCGGGGGACAACGAAAAAACCCTGCGCGCAAGTTCGCAGGAAATTTCCGAAAACCTGCGCGAAGAAATTCAGAAAAAAGTTGATATCGCGGGGCTTGAAATTATTGAGGCAACAATAACCAACCTTTCCTACGCTCCGGAAATTGCATCGGCAATGCTTCAAAGGCAGCAGGCTTCGGCGGTTGTGGACGCGCGGCAAATGATTGTTGAAGGCGCTGTGGGTATGGTGGAAATGGCGCTCGCCAAGCTAAGCGAACATGAAATAGTCCAATTAGACGAAGAAAGGAAAGCCGCGATGGTAAGTAACCTTCTTGTTGTGCTTTGCGGAAATAAAGAAGCACAGCCTGTTGTAAATAGCGGCTCAATATATTAAAATGACTAAAGAAAAGGATGATTCCAAAAAACAAATTTTACTGCGCCTGTCGGATTCGCTTTGGAGGGAGCTTGCCGTTTGGGCGGAAAACGATTTCCGTTCAATAAACGGGCAAATTGAATATCTTTTAAGCGAATGCGTTAAGAAACGAAAAAAGGAAAAATCCGACTGAAGAAAACGGGCGGACGGTTTTTACAAGCCGTCTGCCTGATGTTATATTTCTGTTGCGAAAGGGAGCATGTATTGTATGCGCGGAATATAATATAGGTGCGTGTGTTGCCGCATTGCGGCGGAAGGGAGAAGGTATGAGGAAAAGAAAAACCTTAGCGGCTTTAGCCATATTTGTGTGTTTGGTCATTTTTGCGCAAACCTCGGTTTTTGCCGGGGCGGTTTATTTAAACAAAATTCCGCTGGGTGTGGAAATTGAAATTAAAGCGGTAAGCGGGCAAAATTTTGTGCCGCTTAGAAGCATCGCCGATATGGCGGGCGCGGAGCTTGAATGGAACAACAAAACCAAAACGGCCACAATTTACAATCCGTTTACCGTGAAGAAAACGGTTTTGGCGAAGATAACTTCCGGCGAAACGAAGGTTACAATCCGCCCGATGGATAAAAGCGGCAAACCCTTGGAAGAGGTTACGAAGGAGCTTGAAGCCGCGCCGGAAATTATAGATTCGAAGCTTTACATTCCGCTGGATTTTATTGTGGAGAGTTTCGGTTTTACGGTTAATTACGAGCAAAAAACCGGAAATATTTACTTGGCAAACTAAGCAATTGTTGGAAAGTGCGCAAATTGTTCATGATTAACTTACAAAAACCGAGCAATTTAGGGAAAATTGCTCACAGCGGTTGTTAATGTGCACAAGTAATTTCGCAATCATTTTTTATTTTTGTTTATATTTGGAATTGACAAATTAATCCGTATTGTATATTATTATCACGTAAACACGGCTTTGCGCCGGGTTTTTAAACTTATAACCGCGCAACTTATGCGCTGATTGCTTATCCCAAGGAGGTAGCAGTATGCAGTCTATCAACATTTCGTTAAATTCAATCGACAAAGTAAAATCATTCGTGAACCTCATAGCCGCTTTCGATGGCGATTTCGACTTAGCATCGGACCGTTACGTCGTAGACGCGAAATCTATTATGGGCATTTTCAGTTTAGACCTTGGCAATGTTCTGCGCCTCGATATTCACGACGAAAAATCTGCGAATGACGTTATTAAAAAGTTAGACAGTTTTATCGTTTAATTTTACTTATTCCATTTAAAAACATTTAACGAACATAGGCAAAAGGCTGTCACGTAGTGGCAGCCTTTTGCTGTGAGGTTATTTTTTTAAAGCACAATTTGCGTTGTACTAAGTTTTGCGAGCCTGATTTGCCGTGTCTGCTGATTTATTGCGCGGTTTGAAAACTCCACGAATACATGCTTATTTTTTCATCGGAGAAAACAAAATACAAATCATGAACGCCGGAGGCGCTTCCCGCAAGGTCTATCTCTAAATTCTCCCAATCGGCGGTTGAAAACTGCGCATAACCAACAGGGTCCGCTTCAAGCGAATCCAACCGGATTTCAATAAGCCCCGTTCCTTTAACTTTGGCGGTGAATTTTGAAGCGCCCTGCGCAAAATCAGCTTCCCTTATTAATTCCCAGCTTCCGGCACTGTTTGATGTTACAAACATATCCGCGCCGTCCGCTTCAAAGCTTAACCCCGCGCTTGCCGCCAAAGCAGCCGCCGTATTGGTTTTGTACGGGTCATACGGTTTTATTTGGTACATTCCTATGCTTGTTGGCCTTGTGGTGTTTATTTTAAGGTTTTCCTCGTCCACTTCAATTTCGTCCGCAAAAATACTGCGGAACCCTCCGCCAACGCCAAGCTTTCTTTGCAGGGAAAGAGTGTGGTAAAATAAATAGTATCTGCCGCCGTATTTCTGCAAATGCGAATGGTTATTGCTGTAATCCAATCCGTTTTCGCCGGGGTTTTTAAAATAGTACCCTCGGTAAACCCAGCTTTCGGGAACAAGCGGCGTATTGGTTGTCATATAGCACATACTGCACGCGGGAGGCGGAAGGTCGTCTTTAATTTCCCATTTTACGCGGTTTGCCCAGCTTGTGTTGTAGGTGTAAACATATGTGCCGTTAATGTAGTTCATTTCGTTCGCCTCGAAGTGATACGGCGCGGGTATTTCGGAAATTTCGCTCGCAAGGGATATCATATCCTCGCCAAGCTGTACAATTCTTGCGCCGCCCGGCATAAAATTAACGTCGTCATCCTCTCCGGATTCACTGCCGCCGAAGGATAGCCAGCCAACACCGTTTTCGTCAATAACAACGCCGGGGTCGAACGGAGCGGTTTTGCCTATGCCTTTCGTGTTGCCGTCTATAATGGATTTTCCCAGAGGGTCCTCCCACGGACCGGTTGGCGATGTGGCGGTTAAAACCCCAACGCCCCAGCCGCTGTTTGAATAGTACAGGTAAAAATGGGTTTTGCCGTCCTCTTCCACTCTGGAAACTATCGACGGCGCCCAAGAGGCGATAATCCACGGAGATATCTTGCCCGTTTCAATTGTTCCGTGATATGTCCAGTTTACCATGTCGTCGGTTGAAATCATTATAAGGGACTTTATCTTTTCATAAGAGTTGGAGCCTTCGGTATTATGCAGATACTGCTGGGTGTCGTTTGTGCCGTATACGTAAAGCCGCCCTTCATATTCTATCGCGGTAGGGTCGGCGCAGTACATGTTTGTAATAAGCGGGTTGGCTTCGCCCGTAGCTTTGCCCGCCTCCGGCATTACGCTTGTAATAATTTTGTTTAGGCTTTGCATAACAGTTTCCTCCGTTTTGTCCGGGTTTGCGCTCAGTTCGGAAGCGGACGCAGTTCTTGATTCGGCAGCACTTGAACTTTCGGTTTGATCTTGGTTTTCGCTTCCCGCCTGAATTACGCTTTCGGTTATAACTTCGCTTCCGGCGCTAACCTGTAATTGGTTATTTTCATCGGTTAACGCTGCGCCGCAACCTGTTTGGAATACCGTCAGCAGCAAATACAGGCACAAGGCAATTAGGTGTTTCGTTAATGCTTTATAATTTTTCATATCTCTCCTCCTCCCGCCATTAGTGTAACACTATAAACTTCCATCTTCGACAACTATAAAGGCAAAATATATAACAATTCAGACATATTACCGCAAAGGTTACTGTTCACACTCTCCCAGAGGAAGATACTTCAATAATTTCCACATTTGTGCCGCAATACTACTCTACTCATTTTCAAAACAGCCCACCGCTGAAGCGCCGGTTCCGAAAAAATTCATCAAGCCGCCAAACCTAAAAAAATACATCCGCGTCAAATTCATTAAGACCGCTAATCAGCATATCAACACCGGATAAATTCTCCGCCTTGCCAACTCCCACAACAGCCATGCCCGCCGCCCTTGCAGCGTCCACACCTGCCTGCGCGTCCTCAAACACCACGCATTTTTCACGCTCAATTCCCATTGTATCCGCGCAGAGCGTGAAAACCTCCGGGTCGGGTTTGGGTTTTTGCGTTTTGGTGCCGTCGGTTATAACGTTAAACCAATTTGTTATGCCAAGCCTTGTTAGTATTTCCGGCGCGTTTTTACTTGCGGAGCCAAGCCCTATAAGAACGCCGCGCTCCTTTAATTCCTTTAAAGTTTTTTCCGCGCCGGGAAGTAAATCGTCCGGGGTAAGCTGTTTTATATACTCCGCATACCTGTTGTTTTTATCCTCCGCCATTTGCGCCTTTTCTTCTTCGGTAAATTTACTTTCAAAACTGCCAACTTCAAGCAAAATTTCAAGCGAACGCATACGCGAAACACCCTTTAACCGTTCGTTGTGCGCGTGCGTAAACTCAAAGCCAAGCTCATCCGCAAGTTCCTTCCAAGCTAAATAATGATATTTGGCGGTATCGGTTAAAACACCGTCCAAATCAAAAACAGCCATTTTAAACATTGTTAACCCTCTCAATTTCCGATGTATTTTGCGTTACTTTAATTTTGTACTTTTCCCCTCTGAAAATTACCGGGAATTCAATTGATTCTATCTCTTTTGGCAGGCATGGGTTAAGCGTTAAACTATTGTCCTCCTGTTTAAGCCCGGCAAAACCCTGCGTAACAATCATATACGCGCCGCCTGCGGACGCGGGGTGAGTTCCGCCTATAAAAACATTACCCGCCCAGCTTTTGCCGCCGCCGTCCAAATCCGCCCGCGCGGATTTTAAAAACATGGGGTAGGCCAAATCCGCCCTGCCGAAACGGCACGCGCCAAGAGCGTACATACACGCGGAAAGGCTGGAACCGTGTTCCGTGCGCGGTTCGTAATAAAACCAGTTTTTTTCAAAATCTTCTTTGGTGTAATCCTCCGGGAAAAGGTTCATCATTGCCAAAACGTCCGCTTGCTTAATAATTTGCGTGGCAAACGCCACTCCGCTTTGCGTTCCCCAGTATTCCCTTTTATGCTTTAGCCGCGAACGCACCGTTTCAAGCGAAGCGTCCTCCAAATCAAAATACCCGTCGAACTGTTCAATAATTCCGTCCCGCAAACGGGGTTTGCGAACCTTATAACGGTTTTTGGCATAATTCAAGGTAAGGTCGGCAATGCGGTTGGTAAAGGCGTTGTTATCCACACGTTCGTGGTATTCGTCCGGCCCTACAACATCAGGGAATTCAAGTTCCTTCTCTCCTACCCTGCAATAAGCGCGGCTTTTGTAAAAATCCGCACAGGCGCAGATTAAATCAATGCCGCCGTAATCAAAAATTTTATTATCGCCCGTCCATCTCGCGTATTTTAAAAGCGCGTAAACAATATCGCCGGAAATGTGTATTTGCTTATCCCTAAAGCTTGTGCGTACAGGCCTTTCGGTAAAAACGTCTATTACGTTAAAATCCGTGCAACCCTCCGCGCCGCCGTCCTGGCTTTCCCACGCGTAAAACGCTCCTTTAAAGCCGTATTCCTCCGCTTTTTTCATCGCACCGTCAATGGTTTTTATGCGGTAGTTTATTAATTTTTTTGCCGTTTCCGGTTCGGTGTACATAAAAAACGGCATCAGAAAAATTTCGGTATCCCAAAAAACGGCACCCTTGTATGTTTGCCCGGAAAGACCGCGCGCCGCAATGCTTAAATTGTCCGCGTGGCGAGGCGCAATACTGTGCAGGTGATACAGGCTGTAATTAAGCGCAAGTTGCGCCTCATCATCGCCTTTTAGTATAACCGCGCTGTTTTCCCAAAGCTTCGCCCATACGGCGGTATGCGCTTCAAGCATTTCGTCGTAAGTTCCCGCAACCGATTCGTATACGGCGGTATGCCCTTCAAGCGTTTCGCCGCAGTTTTCATGAACGCCTTCGTTTCCCGCGTTAATAACAATTATGCGTTTAACGGTAAACGGTTCGCTTATTTTGAACACGCGGTAAACGCTGTTATTTTCAGTTACCGTTTCGTATCCGGTTTGGTCGCAGCGTTCGCTTACGCTTATCGGAATATCCTGTTCGTATGTGCGTGCGCTTACGCTTATAACTTCCCCGCCTTGCGCGCGCAAATCCATAAGATGCGGCCCGTTAATATCCCAAACATCGGAATCTATTCCGCATTTAAGCGTCACCTCTGCGCACTTCGGGATTACCGTAATTTTTTGGCAAATGGTATTCACGCAAGCCATGTTCGCAAAGCGCTCTATAGTTAAAACAGCTCGTTTATATTCCGTAATTCTGCTGTGAACGCCGGTTTTTATATCAAGACACTGCGTATGGGATTCAATTTCTCCGGGGTTTTCTATATGCGCGTAAAAACCGTTCGGTATATTTACCGGTTCGCGCCATGTTTGGTTTTCCGCCTTATCGTATACGCCGGCAAGAGTACACGCCGCTTGCTTATCCTTGCGGTATTCTTCAAGCGTGCCTCTTATTCCGACAAAACCGTTGCCAATAAGAAAACGGTTGCCGCAATCCACCGCGTCCTGTTCGTTATAGCCCTCGCTTATAACCTTCCAAACATCCATAAGGCACTCGCACCCCTTTTTCATCCGGTATAATTACGTTGCCGTAAATCTTTACCCTAATTTCGTTATCACCGCTTGCGCGAAGGAAAATCTCACTGCGCGAAATAAAAACATCCAAACTCACTCCCCGGTGTAAAAGCCTAAAGCTTAAGTTTTCCCACGTTTCGGGAAGCCTTGGGCTTAAGCTTAAAATATCCTCATCGCTTCTAAGCCCCGCAAAGCCGTAAACAATATTCATCCAGCTTCCGGCGATAGACGGCATGTGCAGGCCCTCGCGCGTGTTGCGGTTGTAATTGTCCAAATCCATACGGGAGGCGAATTTGAAAAATTCGTACGCCTTATCGTCCCTTCCAAGCCTTGAGGCTAAAATTGAATGCACCGAAGGCGAAAGGCTGCTTTCGTGGATACAGCGCGGCTCATAATAATCGTAATTGGCCGCAATCTGCTCGTAGGTAAAATCGCTCGGGTACAGGCACATAAACATAAGAACATCCGGCTGTTTTATCATGTCGTTGCGGTAAATACGGTCGTAAGACCAGTTTGCGTAAAGCGGAAAATCCTCCACGGGGATTGAGTTTACATCCACGTGAGGCAGAGAGAAATAACCCGCGTGCTGTTCGTAAAGCAGTGTGTCTTCATCGAATTTAACATACATTTTCTCCGCTTTTTCCTGCCAGCCCTCAAGTTCGCCTTTTTTTAGGTTAAGCTGAGCAAGCTGCGAATCGTTAAGTTTTTTAACGGTTTCAACCGTAAATTCAAAGGTTTTTTTAGCCATATAATTTGTGTACATATTGTGGTTTACCATAAGCTGAAACTCGTCCGGCCCCATTACGCCGTAATAGCCGTAGTTCCCGGTTGCCTGGTCGTACCCGCCTCTTGTTGCAAGCATTCGGCAAATTTCAACAAGCATTTTTACGCCCTGCGTTTTAAGATAATTTTCATCGCCGGTAACGCGGGCATAATGCCAAATTCCGTACGCAACGGCGGTGGACGGCTGAAGCTGGGTGTTGGCGTGCTGCCAAAGCGTACAGCATTCGGTGCCGCTTATTGTGGCTATGGGGTAAAACGCGCCCTCGCAGTCAAGCTGTTTCGCGCGCTCCATTGCCTGAGGCAGAGTTTCCAAACGGAAACGCAAAATGCTGTTTACCGCGCCGGGGTTTGAAAAAAGGTAAAACGGCAGGCAGTAAGTTTCGGTATCCCAGAATGTGTTTCCGTTATACGCTTCACCTGTTAAGCCTTTTGCGCCTATCGCAACGCTTTCTTTTCCGGAATGTACAATCTGGTGCATTTGGAAAACGCAGTAGCGTATTCCCTGCTGGTCGTCAATATTTCCCTCAATTACGATATCGGAATTTTCCCATTGGTTTTGCCACCATTCGCAGTTTTGCGCAAAAAGAGATTCATATGTGTGTTTTGAAAGCATTTCGAAAACATCGGTATTCTTAGTTTTGGATATGCAAACAAGCCTATAGAAGCTTCCGTTTTCGTTAAATGTAAAGTTAACGCACGGCTTTAAGGGTTCCGTAACCTGTGCTTCGCCCTCTTTGCTGAATAAAATGGAGGCGTAAAGCTTTTGCTTTGTGCTTTTTGTTTCCGCCTCGCTGTAGCAGAAATGCGTCCCGGCTTCGGATATTCCCGTCCAGAAGTTTACGCCATCTTCGCCCGCGTTCATATGCTTGCGCGTAAAATCCAGCCCGGCGCTAACGTTTAATTCGCTTTTGCCGCGAATAAATTCCCATTCAAGCTTTGACGCGCCGATTTCGGTATACTTCATTGATAAAAAACGCGAAAAAGTTAAGCTTATAACAGTTTCACCGTCTACATGCCACATAAAGGAGCGTTTAAGCTCGCCCGTTTTCATGTTAAGCACGCGCGTAAAATCCGAAATTTTCGAAACCGCCAAGTCAAGCGTTTCGCCCTTGCAGCTTATCCGTGTGTACACCCAATCCGCAGAGTTTATCAAAAACTCCAACGTATCCGGTATTCCTTTATATCCGCTTTTTTCAGTGATAATGCGTTCGTAAACTCCGTTTACATAGCTGCCCTGCAAGCTTTTGCCGGAATATCCCTCGTCAAAATATCCGCGCAAACCCATATGTTCGTTCCCAAGTGAGAATACGGATTCAGACACCTCGCTGTATTCGGGGTTAAAACCGTTTTCAATAACATTCCACGGGTTAACCTCAAAATATCTATCCGCGTATTTGCTCATAATAATCCACTCCTATCCTTTAATACCTCCGGCAGATATACCTTTCGTAAGTTGCTTTTGAAATAATGAAAACAAAATAACCGGCGGGATGATTGAAAATACCACCGCGCGCAGTTTATCCGCATCGTTTACCCTTATCGCCGTGCGGAATTCGAACAGCCTAACCATAACCGTTTCCCACGGGCCGTTGTTAAGAAGAAGGTTTGGCAGAAGAAAATCGCTCCATGCCGCCGTCGCCGCGAAAATTGCAACAACAATAGCTATAGGGCGGGATAACGGAAGAATAATAAGCCTGAATATTTTAAGGTTTGAACAGCCGTCAAGCTGCGCCGCCTCGAAATATTCCTTGGGTATGCCTTCGAAAAAGTTCTTGAACAAAACCATCCAAAACGCGTTTGCGCCCATAATAAGCCACAGCGGGGCAACGCTTAAAAGAGAATCCTGCGCCTTTACGTTTAAACCTGCGGCGAAAAAATCCACAACGCGCCTAATATTAACGTACTGCGCAACTATACTTGTGGTTGGCGGTATTAGCATAGACCACATTACAAGCGCAAAAACCACTTTATGCCCCGGCGGGCGCAAAATGCCCAAAGCGTATGCCAAAAGCCCGTTAAAGAGCACCGCGCAAACAACGCCGCCAAGCATAACAATTCCGGAATTTAAATAGTACCTGCCAAAATCAAGCTGCTTCCAAGTTGTAAAAAACTCGCTGAAATTGAAGCTTTCGGGCAAAATTGCCGGAACGCGAATAATTTCCCTTAATTCTTTAAACCCGGAAAGTATAACCCAAATTACAGGGAAAAGCGAAATAATAAGCATAAAAATACACGCTGCTGCGATAAACGCCGACAAAACCTTAGTAAAAACGGACGAGGTATCAAACGCGCGTATAACGCCCTCCGCTTTGTTGTTGTATAGCCTTTCAAGCAAACCGAATTTCTTTTTTTTCATACAGCCTCCTCCTTTTCCCTTGTAACCGTGAAATAAACAATAGTAATAAGAGTAAGCACAATATTTATCATAACCGAAACCGCCGCCGCTTTTGGATAATTAAACTGGTCGAACGCGTACCGGTAAACTTGCATCATAATGGAAACACTTGCGTTATTCGGGCCGCCGTTGGTCATCATAAGCGGCTCGTAAAGAATTTGAAATACGGATATTATTTGCAGAATAAGCATTGTTTTAACTAACCCAAACAGGCTTGGAATAACAATTGAAAACATTCGGCGAAGCGGCCCGGCGCCGTCTATAGCGGCGGCTTCGATAAGTTCCGGGTTTATATCCGATATACGCGCCATATAAATAAGCGCGGTAGACCCTGCGGATTTCCACGTCATAGTAAGAACGATTAAAGGAATTGTCCAGCCTTTGGTGGTAAGCCAGGTAAAGGGCTTAATTCCTATTTTGCTCATAAGAATGTTAAGTACGCCCATATCGCCGGGCTTTAAAAAAAAAGCCCAAATCATAACAATTGCCAACCCCGGAAGCATGTTGGGGAAGTATACCGCCACACGCGTAACGCTTTTAAGTATGGGAGATTCCGTAATTAAAACCGCTATAACAATAGGAACAATGAAGCCGATAATAAGCGACCATACTATATACATAAATGTATTTTTCCACGCGATAACAAAATCCGGGCTTGCAAACAGGCTTCGGTAATTCGCAAGGCCGACAAATTCCGTTAAAGTGTATCCCTTAGCGTTATACAGCGACATACGCACGCTTTCAAACAGCGGCTCCCATACGAAAAACCCGAATAGGATAAGCGCGGGAAGCATTATTAGCCAGCCGCTTATCGCATTTTTTGCCTTTTCGCTCATAAATGTCACCTCCGTTAAACATTTGTAAAGTATTGACGAAAAACTGATACTAATTCTGTTTAAAAAGTTTGAAACCGTCACCCCAAAAACGCTGAAAATCACGGCGATTTGGGGGGGGCTTGGCTTCAACTTTTTAAATTGGAATTAGTATGACAACATAAAATTTTAAAAAAAATCGGCAAGCAAGAGATGCTCCCGCTTGCCGATTAACGCAAATTTATTATTTGCCGATACCGGCGTCGTTAAGTAACGTTTGGTAATTGGTGTTTGCAGTTTCCATAAGCGAAGCTACATCCGCGCTTTCGTCTGTTAAAACAGCCTGGAGAACCTTGGTAAGTTCCGCGTACATATCCTGAGTTAAGCCCGGCTCTTCCATGCGGAGGTTACCGTCTGAAAGTGTTGCGTCGTAATAAGGCTGGTACAGGCGCATATCCACGTTTTTGTTGGCTTCAATAACTTCGTTTTCAACTGCGGTAAGTTCCGGGTTATTCCAGCAGGGGAACCTCGGTATAACCGGAATGCCGTTATCCACACGGTATTTTGCGTCGTTTTCAAGACCGATACGTGCATCGGTTGTAACCTCCGGAGCTTTGCCCATTACAATGAGGTAATCCAGAGCCGCGTTAACCTCGTCGTCGGTTGCGGTGGATGCGAAAACATACGGAGTTCCGCCTGAAAGCGAATACTGCCCGCCGGGGCCTGCCGGAACCGGAGCCAAAGCGAGTTTATCTACCGGTAAACCGTTGTTGGCTGTTGGCTGTTCAACCGCGTCGTTCGCCGCAATATACATTGCCGCGCCGCCCGTTCCAAGCTGCTGGAAGCCTGTGCCCCAGTTTTCAGCCGTTGGGTCTGCGGTAAGTACGTCGTATTCCCATTTGAGTGATTTTGTGTATTCCATAGCGGCAATTGCCTCAGGAGAATTAAGGTTGGCGGTAAATGTGCCGTCGCCGTTATCCTTGGTAAGCGTTGCGCCGTATGCCCAGGCAATATTGCTCCAGTGCCAGCCGCCCGCGTTATCCTGCGCAAGAAGGCAAATGCCCGCCGCGCCGGTTTTTTCCTTAATTGTTTTGGCTGTTTGAGCTAATTCTTCCCATGTTTTCGGGTAGTTCGGAACGCCGTCGGTAACAAGGCCGGCTTCTTCAAAAAGTTCTACGTTAAGCATAAGCCCTAAAGCGTAACCGTCGCGGGGCAAGCCGTAGATTTTGCCGTCCGCGGAAAGAAGGTCCCTAATGGATGGGTTGATAACATCGTACCAGCCGCGAGCCTTTAAAATATCGGTAATGTCGCGGATATAACCGCTTCTGATAAGCTTTTGAGGTTCGGTGTACCAAGATTCAATAATGGTTGGAACCGTTCCCGCTTCCGCCATAGGAATAAAGTTGTCCGTTGCGTATTTGTAGTAACTGGGTATAACTTCTACGTCCGGCCTAAGCTTTGCGTAGTTTTCCATATAAACCTTGTGCGCCTCAATAAGCGCTTCGTCGGTATCGGCAGGGTAAATGCCGAGCGTGAGCTGAATTTTTTCCCCGGAGGGTGCGGGTGTTTCCGCAGATGCGGCCGGCGTTTCCGCCGCAGGTTCCGTTTGGGAACTTGACGGCTGGGAATTACCGCAACCCGAAAGCATGGCAAAAACCATAAGCGCCGCCATTAATGTGCATAGAATTGTTCTAACTTTTTTCATAGAAATCCTCCTTCTAATTTTTTCTGATTTTATGGACAGTTTATCGCTAAACCGCATAATAACGCAAAATTTCTTTGTAGGTTTTACGTTAAACTAAGGATATCATCTCATTTGCAGTCTGTCAACTGGTATATATTATGGTAAATTTAAATTAATTAATGTATCGTATCCGAAAGGTCTTGCCAATAATTTCGCGGGTTAGTGCGTTATACTAATTCTGTTTAAAAAGTTTGAAACCGGCGCCCCAAAAATGCCGAAAATCACGGCGATTTGGGGGGCTTGTCTTCAACTTTTTAAATTGGAATTAGTATTATATATTCCGGTAACGCAATTTTCCCTGTTGAATAATATAAAGATAACACATAAAAATGCCGGAAGTGGTTTTATGGGTAACAGCAGGGTTTTGGGGCTTATTATGTTTTCGGCGGGTTTGGGTATGCTTTTAGTCCTTTTTTTGCCGGGGTGGGGGTTTGCAGTTGCGGCTTTTATGGCATTAATGGGTTTTAATTTGTTGTTCGGGAGCAGAAAAAAATAAAAATTTTCTTTAAATATGGGAGGTATTTGAATGAAAATTATCTGTATAAAAATGCCGAGGGGATTAAGCGGTATACTTAAAAAATTCTTCGGAATTAGGAAATGAAAAAAGCGGCTATGCCGCTTTTTTCATTTGAAGGTGAGGGGAGGACGGCGGTTAGTTACGCATCATATTCGATTTGTGAAGCCAAGGTCAAAGGTGAAGCGAGATGCAATAAAAGGCATTTTATTTGTATGAAGCGGGCTAAATCAGTGAATAATGTATACGTATACGAAATCATTTTCGAACGGAGGCTATTTTATGCATGGCAGAAAAAAAATATGCAAAAATTTTAAAAACCTTGAAACAAGCGGTATACCCGCATATCAAAACATCGTGCCGGCGAACCGCTGCAAAGACTGCGTATATTTTTCGTCCCGTAACTGCGCTATGGACGCGGCGGACGAACTTGAACCGCCGCTGGATTTGTTTTTGTAGTGTACACGGGCAAACAGGTTTGATATAATGGTGAAAATATCTGTTTGCAAAGAGGGTATTAAAATGAAAAAAGCGGAAAACTTATCCGATATCGTAAATGTATTTTCACCTAAACCGTTAAAGGCGGAAGACAATGCGTTTTACCAAAAAACCGCAGTTGTGCGTTCCGGGGAAAATTATGAATGCCACAGCAGTATTCTTACAAAAATCAATCAGTCGGACGGTAATTTGCATCTTTTATTAATCGGTCACGGAGGTTGCGGTAAATCCACAGAACTGCGTATGCTTGCGGGAGATCTTAAAAAAAACGGTTCTCCTACTGTTATAATTGAAGCACTCGACGATTTAAGCCTGAACGATTTTACCTACATTGATATTTTTATGCTTATAGTAAAAAAGTTGATAGAATATGCCGACAGCAATAAGTTGGCGGTTCCCGGCAAAATTTTAGAGGCGTTTGAAGCCGCGCTGTCAACAAAAACTATTGATAAATATAAACAGCGCGATGCTTCGGTTGCGGCTAAAGCCGAGGCAAATGCGGCATCCTCTATACTTGCCAATGTATTGGGATTGTTAATAAACATCACTGCGTCGTTAAAGCTCGGCTCCGGAATTAAGGAAGAATTGCGCCGCGAAATCAAGCCTATGATGACGGAAATAACAATTGCGGTTAATGCGTTAATTAATGAAATAAACAATTTAACTAACAAAAACGGCAAAAACGGAAGGGTTGTTATAATAATAGACGGGCTTGAAAAATGCCATTACGAAACTGTTAAGAAATTGTTTGTTGATGATGTTACGGCAATAAAATCCATTGATACCCACATTGTAATTTCCTGCCCAATAGCTTTATACCGTTCGCCGGACGCTTCAATTCTTTTAAATTGTTTTGATTTGCCCGAAGAAATGCCGATGATTAAAACGCATAATAGCGATAAGGATATAACACCTTACACCGAAGGCATAAGCGTAATAAAGGATTTAATTTTGAAAAGGGCGGACGAATCCTTATTTGAAGACGACGTTCTTGAAGAAATTATTAAAATGGGCGGCGGAAACCTTAGAGATACGTTCCTTTTGTTAACAAACAGCGCCCATATTGCGCGAATGAACGAAAAAGTAAAAATTGACAAGGAATCTTCGGAGCGGACATTTAAAAAGTACGCGTTTGATCTTTTCATTAGGGTTAGGGCGGATTTGTATGCGTATATTAAACCAATTTATGAGCGTAGCCACAACCCGGTAAACAGCCCGGAATTAACGCAATTGTTGTATGCCTGCGTTGTTTTTGAGTATAACGGCGAGCGTTGGGTGGATTTGCATCCGTTAATCCGCCGATATATCGACAATAACCCGGAGGTGATAGGCTGTGAAAAACCAACCCCGTTATGATGAAACCGAATTTGAGGATTTATATTTAAGGCTTTTTCACCAACGTGAAAACGCCTTTTTTTGCGTTGTAGTTGACGACATATCGCTTCAAAGCGAAATAGCGGAAGAAATGAGCGCAAGGTTTAACGGCGGTGAAGTGCAGATTATTGATTTTAGAAATATGGATACGGATTTTGCTTATTCGTCCGAATATTTGATTAAGAATATCCGAAAAGAAAGCAAAATAGTTTTCCTTACAAACTTTCAATTGGCTAAGGGTGATATGCCGGATATAAAGTTTTATCAAATACTCAATTTCAGCAGGGACGCTTTGGCAAAATTGCCGTGTGTTTTGGTTTTTGTAATGCCAATGTATTTTAGGGTTATGATTGCGCGTAACGCGCCGGATTTTAATTCGTTTTTTCAGTACCGGGCGGATTTTGTAAAAAACGCAAGTGATGACGAGCATGATATGAAATTTGAAATTAATGGCTGGAGTGAAAGGTACAGCGAAACAAGCAGAAAACTTTTGGAGTATTACCTTGAAAAATATAACGAGCTTTTAAACCTTGAAAGTAAAGAAGCTTTTGAAATTATCATAAAAATTCTCAATCTAAATGACGATGTCCGCGTTTTGCATTTAGCGGAATTAACGCGGTTTAATGAATCTTTTAATACGCTTTTAAAAAAATTTGAACACGACGCAAACGCAAAAAATTTCGAAATCGCAAAAGTGCTTTATTCGCAGGGAAATTATTTGCAAGCTCTTGAATGGTACATGAAGGAAGTACACTTTTTGGAAAGCGATAAAAATTTTAACCCCGATAGTATTAGAATATTCGGTAATATTGCAGCAACATACTCAATGTTAGGTAAATTCGATATTGCTTTGGACTGGTGTGATAAAGCTATAGAAATGTGTAATAAAGCAATAGGTAAAGTAAATTCATTCTTATTAACATTTATTTATCAAAATAAGGCCGAAGCGTATGAAGGGCTTCATAAAAACGAAGAGGCTTTGAAAATAAGATTTAAAGTAAAAGATATTCGTGAAGAGTCATTAGGTTTTGAACATCCGGACACGGCGAAATCATATTCTGCCATAGGTTCGTCTTACCATGAGCAAAAAGATTATTTAAAGGCATTGGAGTGGTATCAAAAAGCAATGGATATCTGCAAGAGAGTATTGGGCGACCATACATCAACAGCAAATTGCCATGACAATATTGCGGGAATTTACTTTGCGCAGGGAGAATATCGTAAGGCGTTGGAGGAATTGATCAAATCTTTAAATATCAGCGAAAAAGTTTTGGGCAAGGAGCATCCATTTACCGCTCACACTTACAGCAATATCGCGGTGATATACAATCGTCAGGGAAACCACAAAAAGGCTATTGAACTTTTTGAAAAAAGCTACAGAATACTCCTTAAAACTCTTGGCGCTAACCATCAAAAAACAATAAACGTGAAATTAAAATTAACCAAAGTATTAGCCGCCGCAGGTTTAGAATACAACGAATCCGCATATCTTACGGAATAACCTGAACGCTTTTATTCATGAAACGCGCAGACCTTGCGGCGCTTTTTGCGGTATTTGCGGTAGCTTTGCCTTATACTCTTGCTTCGCTGTGTATTTTAGGGTATTATTTGATTAAGGTTATATAAATAGAACAGTGCCGCCGCTGGTTAATTTTAAAACCTTAGCGCGGCTTTGGAGGTTTTTATGCATTTTATAAGCACAAGAGGAGAAGGCAAAATCAGCCCGTCGCAGGCGCTTTTAAAAGGAATTGCGGACGATGGCGGGCTTTATGTACCGGAATTTTTTCCGGATTTAACGGATTTTATAAACAATATGTACCGGCTTAGTTACAAGGAGCTTGCTTTTGAAATTTTAAGCCGCTTTTTAACGGATTTTACCGAAGATGAACTGAAAATGTGTATCGAAAGCGCCTATGGCAATAATTTTGATACGCCGGAGGTTACGCCGCTTAAACAGGCGGGCAAATATTATTTTTTAGAACTGTTCCACGGAAAAACCCTGGCGTTTAAGGATATGGCGCTGTCTATTTTGCCGCATTTAATGGTTACTGCGGCAAAAAGGAATAAAACCGATAAAAAAATTATTATTTTAACCGCCACCAGCGGGGATACCGGCAAAGCGGCGCTTGAAGGGTTTGCAAACACCGAGGGTATCAGCATAGCGGTTTTTTACCCGCAAAACGGCGTATCGGATATACAAAAGCTTCAAATGATAACGCAGGAAGGTGAAAACACATTTGCCGCCGGGGTTTACGGCAACTTTGACGATACTCAAACCGGCGTAAAAAAACTCTTTACCGATGCCGCGTTAAAGCAAAAAATAGCGGATATGGGTTTTGTATTTTCGTCGGCAAACTCTATAAATATTGGAAGGCTGCTGCCGCAAATAATTTACTATTTCCGCGCGTATCAGCAAATGGTTAACGGCGGGGAGATAAAGCACGGGGAAAAAATAAATTTCACCGTTCCAACCGGTAATTTCGGCAACATTTTAGCCGGTTATTACGCAAAGAAAATGGGGCTTCCGGTTAACAAGCTTATTTGCGCCTCCAACGAAAACAAAATTCTTTATGATTTTTTTGCTTCGGGGGAATATAATACTAACAGGGATTTTTATTGTACTGTTTCTCCTTCAATGGATATTTTAATTTCAAGCAATTTGGAGCGGCTTTTGTACGATTTGTCAAACGCGGATTTGGTTACAAAAACTATGAACGCTTTAAAGAACCAAAAGGAATACTCCTTTGAATATAAAGCGGACGGTTTCTGCGGTTTTTTTGCGGATTCCGCCGAGGCGCTTAAAGCAATTGGCGAAATGTTTGAAAACGGGTATTTAATGGATACGCACACCGCCGTAGGGTATGCCGCTTATAAAAAGTATGTAAAAGAAACGCACGATGACGCAAAAAATGTTATAATATCCACAGCAAGCCCGTTTAAATTCTCTGCGGATGTTCTGCGGGGGTTGGGCTGTGCCAAAATACCGGAAGGTTTCGCCTCCGTATACGAACTTTCAGATAAAACAGGTTTGCCGATACCTGAGCCTATTAAAAACCTTGAGAAAAAAGAAATTAAACACAAAACTGTTTGCGGTAAAGAAGAAATGGAAAAAGTGGTGCTTGATTTTATAAATAAAAGATAAGGGTGATTTAAGTGGCGGCAGGGGGAGCGGGTAACCGTATAAAAATAACCTCAAACATACCGGGGCTTGAGGAGAAGATACAAAAAAATCTGTCGGGCAGCACTGAAAATATTTTTTGGTATATTAAATTTAACATTCCTCTTAACGAAGAGAGCGTTTCCGAAAAAACGATGAACGTTACTGATACCGACGGCTACATTATGCGCACGGATATCTCCTACGACGATAGCAGGAATTTAATTTTAATTTCGCCCCTTGATACATATGAGCAGGATGTTTACTACGTACTTCGGATTTCAAAAAAGGTTAAGTCGCTCCGGGGCAACAACTTAAAGCAGGAAATGTATATTTTATTTAAGCTTATGAATAACCAGATATCGGAGTTTAAAACGCTTAAAAGCAACGTTAAGGTTCCGGCGGTAAAAAAAAGGCCGCCCAATTACGATGTTATGTTTAGGGAAAAAATTCAAACAATGTCGCGGGTTTATTCTTTTACGGACAAACCCTTTCAAGTTTCGTATCCCAACCGTTTGCCCACCGCACCGCTTCAAATTAACATTTGGGTTGCGGTTGCGGGCGTTTTGCTGATGGTTGTTTACGCTCTTGCAAGGTCCCAAACGGTTTTAATTTTGGGAATTATGGCGAGTGTGGCGGGTATTATTCATTTATTCGCCCAGCTTTCCAGAAAAAGCGTGCGCTCTGTTATAGCGTATAACAAGGGCGCTAATAAGTTTAATAAGGATAAGTTTCAGGAGGCAAACGCCTGTTTTGTAAAAGCCCAGGCGCTTGACCCTGAAAACGAAATGGCGGAATACGCCACAAATAAAATGACATTTTATAAATAGGAGAGAAAATATGTTTAACGAAGCGATAAAAAAAATATGCGCAAACGCCAAAGCAAAGGCCGAAATGGCAAAAGCGCATACCGCAAAGTATATAGTATTATCTGTTTTGGCGGGTTTCTACATTGGCATAGCGGTGTTTTTGGTACATTCGGTTGGCGCTCCGCTAAGCCTTGCAAATTCGCCTTTTACAAAGCTTATTATGGGTTTGTCGTTTTCAATTGGCCTAACTCTTGTGGTTTTTGCGGGTTCGGAACTGTTTACCGGTAATATTTTGTTTATTGGCGCGGGTTTTTTAAAAAGAGCCGTTGCGCCATTGGACGCGCTTCGTGTTTTGGGTTTAAGCCTTTTGGGAAATTTAATAGGCACGCTTATTTTTTCATATTTTATTTATTGCACTGGGCTTTTAAACGGGGATGTGGGGAGTTTTATCGTATCGGTTTCGCTAAACAGGGTTAACTTAGGCATACCGGAATTAATTTTCAGGGGTATTTTATGCAATATGCTTGTATGCCTTGCGTTATGGATGAGCCTTCGCGCAAGCGATGAAATTTCCAAAATAATTTTTATTGCGCTGTGCCTGTTTGCGTTCGTTTCGTCCGGTTTTTTGCACAGTATTGCGGATATGGCGCTTTTGGCGCTTGGTATTTTATCCGATGGCGGTATGGAAATAGGTATTGGCGGCTATCTTTATGAAGTATTTTTTACGGTTATAGGTAACATAATCGGCGGTTTTTTAATTGCGTTGGTTTATGCCGTAACCGGAAGCGAAGCAAAGTGAGGTTTTAACTATGGATGAAAATTATAGGTATGGTTCGGAAAATATGAAAAGAAAAAAGCGCCGGAGAGGGAGCGGAGTTTCGCTGCTTGCCGCGCTTTTTGTTTTGTTTGTGTTAATTATAGCGGCGGTTTTACTTATAAATAAGTATCTGCCCAACTTTTCGGAGGAATCGCCTTATACATATTACGAGGATATGAGCCCGGAAAGTTTATATATTGTGTGGCACGACGAAAGGCTTGTTTTGGATAGAAACCCGGTTATTGAAAACGGCGAGGTATATGTTCCGGCGGATTTTGTTCGTACATATTTAGACGAGTATATTTTCTGGGAAGATGGCGCAAACACGTTAACTATTACAACAAATAACGAAGTTATGCGTTTTGAAACCGATAATTTAAATTATTACATTAACCACGAGCCGCTAAAGCTTAACCTGCCGGTGCTTAAAATAGAAGGCGCGGCGTATTTGCCTGTTTCAATGGTGCAAACCCTTTACCCTGCGGTAATTAATTATTCGGCGGATTTTAAAATGGTTATAACCGATAAAACCGATACGCAAAAGCAAATGGGGCGCATAAGCGCAAAAAACACCAACATGCGCTACGAGCCGGATATTAAAAGCCCGATTCAAAAAAAGTTAACGGCGGGCACGGTTATTACGGTATATAACGAAGCGGACGAAAAATTTACGAAGATTCGAACCGAGGATGGTTTAATAGGATACATTTACACGAAGGATTTTGTTAATACTCAGGTTATCGCGCCCAAAGTGCCCGAAAGGGAGAGTTATACGCCGCCGTTTACGGAAAAAATAATTCTCGCGTGGGACCAAATATACAACTACGATACCAACTTCGCGGAATCAAGACGTGCCGAAAACAAAGGCGTTAACGTTCTTTCCCCAACATGGCTAACCTTCGACGCCGAAAAAATGGACGGTTCCATTATAAATATAGCGGATTTAAGCTATGTGGAGCGTGCGCACGAAAGGGGCGTGCAGGTTTGGGCGCTAATATCGGACAGCTTTAACTCGGAAATTGCGGATATGGTATTAAGAAATCCCGATACTCGCGAATTTGTTATTAAACAGCTTTTGGCTCTTATAGATATTTACGGCTTGGACGGCATAAATGTGGATTTTGAGCAGATAACGGAGGATACCGCGCCGTATTATCTGCAATTTTTCCGCGAGCTTGCGCCGTTTATGCGAGAAAGCGGCGCGGTGTTATCCGTGGATATGTACGTGCCCACATACACAAAGCACTACAACCGCACGGAGGTTGCGAAGGTTGCGGATTATATATGCGTTATGACATACGATGAGCATTACGGCGAGGCAAGCGGAAGCGGCCCGGTGGCGTCGCTTCCGTTTGTGGAGGACGGTATTGCCGCCACGCTTACGGAAGTGCCGAAGGAAAAGCTGATTATGGGCCTGCCGTTTTATACGCGTGTATGGCGCGAAACCGATAGCGGTAGCGTTTCGGTGGATGCTAACATGCCAATGGGTTACGCCGAGGCGCGTTTTAAGGAAAACGGCGCGGGCGAATTTGAATGGATAGAGGAAGCCGGTTCTTACTACGGGCAGTACCGCGAAGCGGACGAGGACGGTACGGATATAACCTACAAAACATGGTTTGAGGACGAAACGTCTATTG
>JAISVZ010000045.1 GCA_031271295.1 Clostridiales bacterium
AAATTCGGGACTTTCGAAAGAAAGAAACCTTGAATTTTCAGGGTTTCTTGAATTTGAAAAGTGCGCTTTTTTACATTTTTTATGGTTTTTCGGGTGTAGGCGGTCGAAAGTCGGGTTAAGGGCAAATTTGGCGGGGCTATCGCGGTTGGAAGAGGGTCAAGTGGCGGGCAGTCAATCGTCCTAAATGTAATTCATAATTTTTATCTATCATGCGGTATGCTGTGCGTACCGGGCGAATTAAACGGCGTTACGGCTGTTGCGGATAAACCCGGCGATATTTTGGAGCAGCCGCGCAGGCTGGAACAAGCAAGGATACTTGGCAGGAATATTATTGAATATTGCAGATAATTTTTTCCTCGCACCTCTTGACTCTGCCGTTGGGGAAGCGTTTAAGCTTATATCAAACACTAAAAACAGGAGGTTTTTATGGACAGTTTGATAAAAATTAAGGATTTAACCGGCAGATACGAAATATCCGCCCGCACGCTGCGTTACTACGAAGATATGGGGCTTATTGCAAGCACCCGACAAAACGGCTACGCTTACCGTTTCTATGACGAATCCGCGGTAAAACGTTTGGAGCAAATACTGATATTGCGAAGGCTTAATATCAGTATAAAGGATATCCGCCGGGTATTTGAAAGCCCCGGTTCGGGCGCGGTACTGGAGGTTCTGGACAAAAAAATTAACGACATTGACGACGAGGTTGCGCTTTTGCACGAACTAAAGGAAGTTATACTCTCGTTTATAAGGCAGATTCAAAACGCGGACTTTAGCAGCGAAAGCGATGTAAAACTGCTCTATGAAAAGGCGAGGGATATTGAAACGCAAATCGTAAACATTGATTACGACGGCAACGCGGCGAATGTTAACCGGTTGATGGAAGTTGCCGAAAGGCTTGAAAAAAAGCCGGAGGTGGTAAGAAAACTGCCTCATTTCTACAATATTTTTAATGTGGCAAACCCCGCCGGAACGTATGAATTGTACAGGGAGGCTTTCGGAGCGGAAAAAGTATCGGAGGATTACCCGAACGGCGAAGCGCATATCGGGATAGAGGTTAACGGGTTTTATATTTTGCTGCGGCAGGAGGAAGAGCCGGTGGCGGAAAAATATCCGGGGCAAGCTTGCGCCGTGCGTTTTGACGACGCGGAAGAATTGCAACGCGCGTATGACGTTTTAGCGAAGGACGGGAAAAAGGGAGAAATTATGCGGGACGTCGGCTGGTCTGTCATGGTTGCGTGGGTTACGGATTGCTGTGGCGTTAGCTGGTTTTTTTGTGTTTAAGTTTAAGGTGCGATGTGGGGGAAGATTTCGAAAAAACTGCAAAGTATTAAGGGTGTCGAATATGCAACTGTATATAGGGCAAGCGAATATCCGGAAAAAAGATAAACGAAGCTGAGTATTTAGGTCGTGTTGTTAATAAGGATCAAGGTGTCTATCAAAATCGAACACGAGGTCTGTTTTGCTTTTCTTTAGAAAATGGCTATTCGAAAGTATCGAAAGAGATTGAGCAGACAGAACCGCAGATCGTAGGGAAGGAGAAATTGATCCTTGACTTCGGCGATGTCTATTTTCTAAACGAGATTTTGAAACTTTCCGGGTTGCTTGCTGTTTTTGAATCTGTCTTGAAGAATGACACAGATACTCTGTTGGCTCTATTATCTCATCGTGTTTTAGATTATAATACTGCTAACCGAGGAGGTGGATTTTATGAAAAAAAACTTAATCTGCTCTCTAATTTTATTATTTATTTTGTTTTCCTGTTCGGAAAAAGAAGCACCGCAAATTCAGCAAGATACGGATATTGCTTCCCAAACCGAAGATAAAGCCGAAATTACCAACGAAAGCGCCGAACAGGATAAAAGTTTAACGCTAACATTTCCAAACTCCAGAGTGGGAAACGGCTACGGCAATAATCGGAGAAGCGGTTCTATAGTATACAACCCTACTGAACAGATTTACTATTTTTTTCAAAGGAATAAGTGGAGCTACGATACAGACCCTGTTTGGGGAACAAAAACGAGCGGCAAACCGGCTGCTTCGGATGTATTGGCAAAGGTAAACGTTGTTAACAGGTCTCTTGAAAATCGTGAAGTTATATCAGATTTTCGTGCGGAAAAATTAGCTTATGGCAGTGACGGGGAGGTTTTTTGTTTATCGGAGGGTATTGTGGAAATATTTGATGGCAGAACGTGATGGCAGAACGAATACTTCGCATATGGATTTTACAAGCGAAGGTAAATTTATTGATACGTTTGAGGTTTCCGATAGAGCGGTTTTTTTTACGGTGCAAAACGAAACGGGGATATGGAAATGTATGCCTCATTGGCAACCGCCTGAAAAAGTTGTTAGCGACGTTATTTTTGATTTTCAAATAATCAATAATGAAGTGTTCTACCTAAACACAAGGGGCATTTTTAAAGTATACCAAAACGAAAAAACTCAAGTTTTTGAGGGAACAGATATTGAAAGCTTTATTATTGACGGCATACTGATATATAAAGACAATAAAAACTCTTTATTTGACGCAAACAATCAAAAATTAATTTCCGAAAACGTTTTGGCATATAGCATTTATAATTATCTTGTTATATTCAGCACTGAAAACGGGTTGTTTACTTATGATATCAATTCGGCTTTAATTGAGCAAATTTACGAATTTGAAAACACCTTAAACCAAACGGAAAAAAACACAATAACCGCAATAGATATTTGTGTTGATACTATTTTTCTAACGATACAAAGCAAACATCTAATTCCGGAATATGTATATAATATTTGCGTTTTTAATATGAGTAACAAAACTGTCAAACCTTTAGTAAATATAGAAAACAGCAGCAAGCAGTTCTTTGAAAATGAAGAAATGGGCTATATGCTTGAATATCCCGTTGGGTTAATCGTTCAGTTTGATCCGGGAAGTTATTATTCGGGATACGCAACATTTACAAACCCAAACAATGGTGTGTGTTTTCAAGTTATGAATTACGGTTATTTCTACGGCCACAGCGAAAACGCTTTACTAAACGGGGAAAAGATATTATCAAAATATGGTGTAACCGGGTATTATAATCTCACCCAAGACGGTAATGAATTTAAATTAAGCTGCAGTACCGAGAATGGCTTTAAATTCGCGGCTTATGGAAAAGCGAAGTTTTTGGAAGAAAGCAAAGCGATTTTCCTTGATATGGTAAAAAGCCTTAAAAAATTTGAAATCCTATCCGACGAAAAGAAACATGAAATTGCGCAAACGCTGATGGATGATTACAAGTACCATATAGATAAAATAGGGGAAGAGCTTGCTTTGTATGGCGAAGAAGCGGATAAATTAGAAGAAGAGCTTTGGCCAAGATCGCAGAACAAATTGCATTCCGATTATTTGGGAGGCAATTATTTAGATCATTATTTTGAAGCGATGTATCATCAAAGAATGGCTACGGATAAATTGTTGGGGTTACGCGATATTTTTAGCAACAGCATATCCGGCGCTGACGTTGAATTTATAACAAATACGCATGAGCGCGCCGGTTCCGACGGTCATTCATTGGTATACTCGGGTTACTCACAATCGGGTATTCATGTTATTTTGCTGAGCCCGTTCTCAACAAGCAGTTCGTTCTATTATTGGCATTCTGCCAACAAAATTCGCGGTGATGAGAGAGAATCGGGGCAGGCGTTGGTAAATGGAATGTATGATATTTTCATAGAGGATTTAACAAATGAACGAGACGAGTTTGATGTGGATTTTTATGATGATTGGACGGATTCAGCAATTCATTTTCCCAATATGGAAGAGGATAAAACAGTAAAAGAACTTAACAGAACGTGGACAAATAACGGCATTTTAAAAGACAGAACTTGGTATATGTTTTCGGGAATGAGCGGCTCGGATATTTTAATGGTTGACGGTGAAAAAATACAATTGTACAACTATTATCATTAAGGGCGTTTTCATTTGTATTGCCGTCTTTGTGGCTTTGCATAATAATGTCCGCGAAGCCTCATGTTTGGCGCGGACAAGCGCGGGCTTCACGTACATTATTATGCGGGACGAATTAAAGTACGGGAATTTTTCGCGTATTACATCCTTCGATGTTCGTTTAATTCGTATCCCTTTTATATCGCTTAATAAGTAGCTTTCGCTTGAGCTTTTAAATTTTCGCTCAAGCATTTTTTCCGTAAGGACAATTTTTATGCCCGCTCGCCAAAATAAAAAATTCTTAAAGAAAAGAAACATTGACGCAAGAAAGACGGCTAAAAAGGATAGCGAAAAAAAGGTAACATCCGCAGGCAGATCAATCAGCAAATCTGCCATAGACAAGCAGAAGGTAATAAAAAAACACAATTGCGAAAAGGCGAACGCCGTTAATCTGCGCTTTATTTCGCTTAAAGACGATACAAATTCTTTGTTCATAAACCCGCCTCTTTCTTGACAAACCCCGTATGAGCCGACAGCACAAGTTCGGATTTTTCCAAAAACCCTTCGTCCGTGAGCATTTGAAGCGAAGCTTTGTTTTGCGCGTGATTTCTATTTTGGAAGGGGAGAAACGGAACAAAGCGTTTGTCGCAGCTAATCCGCAAGGTATCCCCGGCTACAAGTATTTTGCCGTTTATCAAATAACAAGCGCTGTCATCGGTATGCCCCGGAGAAAAAATAATTTGAATGCTGTCTTTGTTCACATTTACAACATCCCTGTCGTTTAAAGCGTGAATGGAACCGAGCCGCTTTTTTTCTGCGGAAATATATACTTCGGCGTTTTTATACAAACCAAGCCCGCCGATATGGTCATAATCCGAATGGGTTAGGAACACATGGCTTACCTTATCCTTATTAATTCCGAGCTTTTTAAGCCCCAAACCCGCTAAAAACGGATTAACCCCGGTATCGAACACAATATACGAACCGGAGGATTCCATAACAAAAAAACTGACCAAAAGAGTTTTAACCGCGTACAGCCCGTCCGTTATTTGCCGGGTTTTGGCGGGATAAAAAAGAAATGAAAAC